>DUOU01000276.1 GCA_012838685.1 Bacteroidota bacterium
ATGGAGCCAAAAGTATACGCGCTTTCGCCACACACCCAATACTTTCCGGAAACGCAATTGAAAGAATCGAAGAATCTGCTATAGAAGAATTGGTTGTAACTGACTCTGTTCCAATAGTCAAGCAATGTTCCAAGATCAAGGTTATATCAATTGCGGAAATTTTCGCCAAAACTATTAGTTCCGTTATAGAACATAAATCAATTTCAGAGAATTTTGTTTTCTGATGTATAAATCTTACTTTTGCGCCCCCGTTCTTTCATATATAAATATATCTTAATTAACGTGTGATGGGAAGTTGTTAACGGGCAACTTTGAGTAGCACATAACATTGGTGAGATGAAAACAATCGAGATCAACGGATCAGCCCGCCAAGAACTGGGCAAAAAAAGTTCAAAAGCTATCAGGAAAAGCGGAAACGTGCCATGCGTTGTTTACGGAGAGGAGAAAAATATTCATTTTTATGCTGAGGAAGCCAGCTTCAGAAATTTGATATATACCCCTGAAGCACACTTTGTTACGCTTAACCTGGAAGGAAAGCGGTATACTTTGGTACTCAAAGAGGCCCAATTCCATCCGGTAACGGACAGATTATTGCATGCCGACTTTGTACAGGTTTTCGAGAATAAACCTGTAACTATGAATATCCCCGTCAGAGTATTTGGTGATTCTGCCGCCGTGAGAGCGGGAGCAAAACTTATCGTCAAAAAGAGATATCTCAAAATAAAGGCCCTTCCAAAAGATCTTCCTGAAAATATCTCCATTGACATCTCCAAACTTAAACTCAATGAATCAATAAGAGTTGGTAATATAGATATTCCCAACCTTGAGTTTCTCGATATGAAAAGTGTGGCTATAGTCACTGTATCCGCTTCACGTGTTTCCGCTAAGAGCGAAAGCGATGAAGAGGTTGAAGAGACTGAAGGGGCTGAAGGACAAGCCAAAGAAACAGCCGAGGAGAAGACTGAACAATAATCTGTGTAACCACAAGTTGCAGGCACAATGAAATATCTTATAGTTGGCCTGGGTAATATGGGCGATGAGTATGAAAACACTCGTCACAATATAGGTTTTATGGTATTGGATGCTATGGCTATAGCGTCCAATACTTCTTTTAGCGATAAACGTTATGGTTTTGTGGCGATAGTAAAACATAAAGGGAGAACCTTTATTTTGCTTAAACCTTCTACTTATATGAATCTCAGTGGTAACGCCGTAAGATACTGGTTAAATAAAGAAAAGATACCCGTTGAGAATATGTTGGTAATTGTGGATGATATTGCCCTGCCATTTGGATCATTTAGAATGAGGCCAAAAGGGGGTGATGGTGGACATAACGGTCTGGCCCACATAAATTCGGTCCTGGGGACAGATAGATATCCAAGAATCAGGGTGGGCATTGGCGACAATTTCAGAAGAGGCGGCCAGGTAGGATATGTTCTGGGAAACATGACAAACGAGGAAAATGAGAGTTTCGCCAAAAAAGTACCTGTACTGGTGGAGATGATCAAATCGTTCGGAACAGTTGGACCGGAACTGACCATGACCTCTTTCAACGAGTTGGGAAAACCGGAAAAAGATATCGAAGAAAAAGAGACAAATTCCAATACCCCAAACAAATCAATGAAACAATGAACGACAACCATGGGGTCAGAATAGACAAGTTTCTTTATGCCGTAAGGCTATACAAAACACGATCTCTCGCTTCCGATGCGTGCCGGCTGGGACGTGTCCTCGTAAACAACAACACGATCAAACCATCCAAGGATGTTGTAACGGGACAGATAATTATCGTGAAAAAAGCACCCATAACATATACTTATAAAATTATTGGTTTAACCGAAAACAGGGTCGGAGCCAAACTGGTTGAGAATTACATCGAGGATCTTACTCCTGATTCCGAAAAGGAAAAACTAACCAATATGAAGGAAACCGGTGCAACGTTTATGCGCCGCAAAAGATCTGGACGACCAACAAAAAAAGAGCGTCGCGATATGGACCGATTAAAAGACAAACTTATCGGGTGGTAAACTCAAATGGTAGTATAAAGACCGATTTTTGAAACAAACAGGGTTAATTCGTCTTTTCTATGGCGCTAACACCGATCAATTTATGTAACTTGCACGTATTTAGCATTAAACAGTTATCAATCTGATTTTAAGGAATGGGCAGGAATAACATAGAAAAATTCTCAAAGAGGTATGCCATCTTAAAATCGATATTTAAAATATGGCACAACAACTTTTTCTATCGAAGGGTTATTGTGCTTGGTAGGGACAACATAAATCCCGAAGATAATCTGATATTCGCCCCAAACCACCAAAATGCCCTTATGGACGCTCTAGCGGTACTCTTTACACTGAAAGGCCAACCTGTTTTTCTTGCCAGGGCGGATGTTTTCAAAAAGAAGTTTATCGCATCCATTCTTTATTCTTTTAAGATTCTGCCTGTTTACAGGATAAGGGACGGATATGGCACACTGAAAGAAAACGATGAGATTTTCAAAAAAACTATTGATGTCTTAAAAAACAGGAACGGTCTAGTAATACTTCCGGAAGGTAATCATGAGGGGTTCAGACGACTACGGCAGTTAAAAAAAGGGATTTGTCGTATCGCTTTCCAAGCCGATAACGCTACCGAAAACAAATTACCAATTAAAATTATCCCGGTTGGCCTCGAATATTCCAATTACCAACGTTTTCGTCAAGTTCTGACAGTAGTCTACGGAAAACCTATTCCAATTTCTGAATACCGCGACGCATACAAAGATAAACCTGAAACCGCTCTGGTACAATTGCGCGACAGGTTGTCAGATGAGATGAAAAAAATAATGGTCCATATAGAATCTGAAGAGGACTACGATGCGATAAATGAACTGCGATCAATTATCAACGAACCTTACAGCGACAACCTAAGGTTCCCAAAACTGTTTCGCGACAAGGTACTTATTGAAAAACTGAACCGCACCCAAGACAACGATCCTAAACTGTACAAAAAGATTATCGGACTAGCCTTGAGTGTAAAAGAAAACTCACAACTTCTCAATATTGATTATCGATTATTACGCAAAAAGAAACATACATTGTTCCGATTGATAGCAGGAATTCTTTCCTTAATCGCGACATTCCCACTTTTTCTGTTCGGAAATATCTTTAGTCTTACCTTTCTGGATCTTTCCGATCTTTCAATAAGAAATATAAAGGACAAACAGTTCCATTCCTCGATCCGATATGGCGCATCCCTAATTCTTATGTTTATTTTCACCCCAATATATTTAATTCTCTCTTTCGTGTTGTTTTCACCATGGTGGCTCTCTGTTGCCGTGTTTTTATCTCTGCCTTTTTCAGGCCTTTTTACATGGCATTATTACTTGTGGTTGCGCAGAATCAGAGGGGGGTTCAGGGTAAAAAATTACATTAAAAAAGGAGACTCCGACTATATGAAACTTAAAGAGGAGTTCGATCACTTGGTTTCACTTGTAAGAAGTTTATGATGACAAATAAAAAAATTTTCTCAGGGAAAGAGATATGGATAACAGGTGCCTCTTCAGGCATAGGAGAGGCTTTGACATATAAATTTGCCTCGCTTGGAGCCAATCTGATTATCTCTTCAAATGATCCTGAAGGGCTTGCCAGGGTAAAGCAGAACTGTCCAACTTCAACAAACATACTTGTTCAGCCCTTTGATCTTGCCGATACCACTAAAATTGAAGAATTGGTTGGAAATGTAATTCGCGAAAGGGGTAGAATTGACTACCTGTTCAACATAGGAGGTGTAAGTCAAAGATCACGAATAGAAGAGACCCCCCTTTGGCTCGACAGAAAAATATTTGAAATAAATTTCTTCGGAACGGTAGCATTGGTGAAAGCAGTTCTGCCTTACATGATAAAAGAGAGGTCTGGTCACATTATAGCCACCTCATCAATTACAGGTAGATTCGGTTTTCCACTCCGATCCGCTTATTCATCATCTAAACAGGCACTGCACGGATTTATCGAGACACTCTTCCTGGAAAACAAAATAAACAACATTAAGGCATCTATTCTTATACCCGGAAGAGTGAGAACCAATATCTCCTTCCATGCCCTTGAAAAGGACGGAAAAGAACATGGAAAACTCGATGACGGTCAGGCCAACGGAATTACCCCAGAAAGAGCCGCCGTACAAATAATTAAGGGTGTCAGAAAAAATAGGAGAGAGATACTTGTAGGGGCCGGAGAACTCACAATGCTTTATATACGCAGAATTTGGCCCTGGCTTTTCTTTAGGATTGCTGATAAGATAAAATCAACATAAATATAATAAATAATTGATTATGAAGGAATACAATGTTTGCGGAATCCAACAGATAGGAGTCGGGGTAACCGATATAAAAGATGCCTGGAACTGGTATATCAAATACTTCGGCGTCGATTGCAAGATATTTGAAGACGAGACCGAAGCTAAGCTCATGCTTCCCTATACCGGCGGGAAACCGCGGAGTCGTAGAGCGGTATTGGTTATGAACATGCAAGGTGGCGGCGGATTTGAGATCTGGCAATATAAGGGCAGAACGCCCCTTAAGATCAAAGAACCGATAAAATTGGGAGATCTTGGTATAAATTTTTGCAAGATAAAAGCCAAAAACATTGATGATGCTTATCGCTTTTTCAAAACCGACAATGTTGCTTTAACTCCTCCATCCGTGGATCCTGCCGGCAACAAAACTTTTTTTGTAAATGATCCTTTTGGTAACCTCTTTCAGATTGTTGAGGACAGTGGCTGGTCCCTTGATGAGGGAAAACCCACCGGTGGCGCTTTTGGTGCCATCATTGGAGTTACAGATATCGAAAAATCAATAACAGTCTATGCTGATATCCTTGGATACAAGGAGGTAGCATATGATGTAACCGGAAAATTCGAAGATTTGAAAGGTCTTAATGGAGGAGATTCCAAAGTAAGAAGAGTTCTATTGAAAAATCCCGCCACCTTTGTTGGTCCTTTTAGCAAGCTGTTCGGTCAGAGCGAAATAGAGCTTGTAAGCGTTTTAAGCGAACCTGTTAAAAAAATATATGAAGGTCGTTTCTGGGGTGATCCCGGTTTCATTCATCTTTGTTACGATATCCAGGGGATGGATAAACTAAAGGCATATTGCGCTTCAAAGGGTTTTAATTTTACGGTAGACAGTAACCCCGATTTGGGTTCGTTCAGTATGGGCGAAGCTGCCGGCCATTTCTCTTACATCGAAGATCCCGATGGAACATTGATAGAATTCGTCGAGACCCATAAAGTACCTGTCATCAAAAAATTAGGCTGGTATATAGATATCAAAAAGAGAAAGGTAGGAGAATCCCTTCCTTCATGGATAATTAAGGCTATGCGTTTCTCAAAGGTTAAGCAGGCAAGTTGATATAAACTATTTTCCTTTACAAGAAAGAGCCACTGACTAACAGGTGGCTCTTTTAATTTATATCTGTAAATATTTTATTATTCGTGATTCCGAAAATATTTGTCAAATATTTTCTCTATATCCGCAACTCTTACGGGCTTTGCTATCAGCTCTTTCATTCCCGAGTTTTCAACTTTTTTGGCGACCTCGGACATATTGCCGGCAGTAATAGCCACAATCAACGCCGATTTATCGCTCTCTATTATCTTTTTGGAAGCATCAAATCCATTAAGATCCGGCATAAACAGATCCATAAAAATAAGATCATATTTTTTTGCCCTAGCCTTATTAAGCCCCTCTTCACCACTATTAGCGGTATCAAAAGAAATTCCCATGTTTTTGAAAATTGTGCCAATAACATTCCGACTGATGATATCATCTTCTACCAAAAGCACATTAATATTGCTACTATCCATCACTATCTTTTTTTCCTGAGGTTTTTCGAGGGATGGGAAACAATCTCTTATTGTTGCTTCAAGCTTCGCTATATCATAAGGTTTGGGCAGATAATGGTCTACCCCCATCTCCACGCACTTAAGATAATTGTCCTGTTGATCATTATAACTAATCATCAAAAGATTATATCTAACAGATAGTTCGTTATCCCATAATGATTTGGCAATGTCAAAACCGCTGAATTCTTCATAATCAAATAAAACAATCAGATCATATCTGTCCGCTGACAATTCAGCGTTGTTTTTTATCTGATCAACTGTATTAGCGTTATAGGTCGTTACCGATATGTCCAAGCCTAATTTATGCAGATCGGTTATTGATTCTTCATCCCTTACGTTCATATTTTTAAGTACCAATGTTTTGATTTCATCCAGGGATGATATTTTTTTCATTTCAAAATTCTTCTCTATCCTGACACTGGAATAAGCTACCAGGGTTACTGAAATTTTTACACCTTTATCCCCGTCTAACCCGGAGGGACTTGAGATCGAAAACTTTCCTCCCATCTTTTCAATTAACTGTTTAGATAGGATATTAGCGAAAATGGTATCTCTGTTTTTATCAGTAACCCTATACTCACTGGTAATAGGATTATTAAATATTTCATCAAGCTCCTCCTGAAGATAAGATACCCCGGTATCCAAGACTTCAAAAAGTATTGTTACCAAACCCTTTTTGTTGTCGATCAATTTACAGGAAATAAATATTTTTCCCGTTTCAATGTTTCCAGCTATAAAATTCATCAGAATACTGGCAGCCTGTCTTAGGCGATACTGATCAGAAATAATCTTTTCCGGTATTTTATCGTCAATATCGTATTCCAGTACAACCCCTGGCTTATCCTCCATTAAGTTTCGCAAATAACTTATACCATAATCGATCTCCTCCTTAAAATTGAAAGGAATGACATCTAAAACCATCTTTCCTGTCTGAATATTTGAAAAATCCAGAATTTCGTCCAAAATTTTCATGAAATGCTCCGAAGAACTTTTAAGTAATGAAACTATCTCCTTTATATCTTCAGAACAATGGTATGTTGCCAATAAATCTGTCATTCCAATTATTCCGTTCAAAGGTCCCCTTAATTCAAAGCTAATTCGTTTAAAAAATTCGGCCTTGGATATATTAGCTTCAGCCTCTTTTCTTCGGGCAGTTTCCAAAAGTGTTACATCATTCAGAATTTCAAGAGTGGCCGGCTCTCCTTTAAAATTTACCTGAACCGTATTTCTTATTAAAATTTTTTCCCCATCCTCCTGTTTAATGATAACAAGCTGATCCGGCGTGAACATCAATCCCAAATATTTTGAAAAGTATTGGGGAACATCCTCAAAATCAATCTCAGGAAAATAATTTCCCTCCATATTCTTCTCGTCCTTACAAGAATAGTATTTGGCCGCTATATTGTTAGCTTTCAATATAATACGATCAGCATTATAAATAATTATCCCAATTGGCATCTCATCTATCATCTTATAGAGCATCTTTTCTGAACTCACCAGCTTCTTTATCTTGGCCTCCTGTTCTTTATAGTAAGAGGTAAAAATAAAGATGATCAATATTACCAACAACAAAGTAAGAGATATGATAACAATAGAATTGATCATTACGTAGGTGTGGAAAGACTGGGTTGGGGCCGAGAAAACGATCGCAAGATCGCGTTGCAACAACTGGGTGGAATAAAATGAAGATATGAGTCTCTGCGACTCTCCGTTAATCTTCGAATTATGCCGGATATTTCCTACTGATCCTTCGAGCAATGAAAAGACAATATCATCTATTCCTTCATATTCAATATTGTCTAATGAATTTTTGTAGATTATGTTGCCACCATCATCCAACACCCATTGCCACTCATATTGCTCCATGCTGAAAGCATAGAAAACAGATTCAAAATAGGAGAAGTAATCTACCGTAACAGCGACATTGGCAATGGCTTCATTATTTTTTATAACAGGCAGATAATATATAAATCTGTTATTTTCTGTCTCCATTTTTTCTATCCTGAATATCTCTCCCTGTACATGCAGGATAAATTGCTGTTGCAACCATTCTCCCGACTCTTGATCCTTTCTTATCGAGAATTCGTTCTTATTGTTGTCGTATATCTTTATTCCGGAAATAAAATCTTCGTATTTTGAATAGAACAGCTTGATGTTCTCTATCGCTCTTTTCTGTCTGCCCTCATCTGTAAAGAAAAAGGCGAGATCATCCATATAGCCGATTCTGTTCAAGTCACTTAAAAAATTATTATTGGTATTATCTATTGATAAGCCCACTATTTGGGCTTGATGGTCCAACAAAGAAACAATATATTCTATCTGATTGTTATACAGATTTTTGTAAAATATAATGCTAATTGTCATTATCACTCCCACAATCGCATAACAATATATAAGCCGCTTCCTCATCAATGTAATTTTTGAACTTAAACAGGTTTTATCTTACAAAAATAATTAAAAATAACAAAGCATAATATGCGCTGCTACTGCCATAGGACATCGACCTTTTACCCAACACTAATAATTGGGTTATCTATATTTACGGTTATCGTCGTTTACGATATTGAAATAGCTCCTGTATCTCGAATAGTCAATATCTCCGTTCTCAACTGCCTCTATTACCGCGCATCCGGGTTCATCAATATGTATACAGTTGTTGAATTTACATTTAGCCGCTGTTTTAAATATTTCAGGGAAAAAATGATAAACCTCCTCTCTTTCCATATCGGCCACCCCAAACCCCCTGATTCCCGGAGAATCGATCAAGAATCCACCAAAAGGCAAGGGATACATTTCAGAAAAAGTGGTAATATGTCTTCCCTGTTTGTGATATTCCGAAATCTCTCCTGTTTTTAAGTTTAATGTGGGATCGAGCTTGTTGATCAGTGACGTTTTGCCGACCCCCGAATTGCCCAACAACAGTGAAATCTTATCTTTCAACAATTCAATAAAAAAAGATAAATCTACCCCTTCTCGCAATGAGAGCGAAAAACAGTCATACCCGATTTTTGAGTAAATAGCCTTGAAATGTCTTTCTTTTTCCCTATCTGTTTCATCATACAGATCCGTTTTATTGATAATTATGGAGACCGGTATTCTATAAGCTTCAGCTGTCGCCAGAAACCTATCCACAAATTCCAACGGCGTTTCAGGATAAACCATGGAAACCATCAGTAAAACCCTGTCGACATTGGCCGCGATAATCTGGAACCCTTTGGAGAGATTGGTTGATTTTCTAAGAACATAATTCTTCCTATCGAGTAATTCGGCTATGACACCCAAACCGGTATCCTCGTCGTACTCAACCATAACGTTGTCTCCTACGGCAACAGGATTGGTGGTACTTATCCCCTCCTTTATGCGAAACTTTCCCTTTATACAGCAATCGATAGTCCTGTTGTTTTCATCAAGAACCTTGTAGCTGCTTCCGGTCGATTTAATAATTATTCCCTTTACGAGCAACTCTTTTCGCTATTATTCATCTGACGCCATAAATAAGAATGGTTTCATCTCGAAACTATGGTAATAGGGTCTTAATCTATCTGTATTATAATGCTCGGAAACCTTGACAACTTTTTTTGATGCGGTGACAACATCTATAGGAACATTGTCATAGAGCCCATTTTTTAGTACAACCAAACGACCGTGCATTCCTTTAAGTATCAAGTCAAGCGCCAAATTACCGTAAGCCATCGGAACTATCGAATCAAGAAAATCAGGATCCCCGCCCCTGACCAGGTATCCCAATTTCTGGCTTATTATATTTATGGTCTTCCCATTATTGTATTTTGGTGTCAACTCCTTGATTTTAGCCGATACAAGGTCTCCTATTCCCCCTAACTTGGCATGTCCGTACATATCGGTTTCAGGATTTGAGAAAATCATCTCTCCCCCTTTGAACATTGCTCCTTCTGAGATAAGGGCTACTGAATACTTGCTGGGATTATTGTTCCTATCTTCAACCAAAAGTCGTGCCAGTTGATCTATATCAAACTTATATTCAGGGATAACGCACCTATGGGCCGCCCCGGCCATTGTAGGCAACATTGCCGTAAAACCGGCATACCTTCCAAACGCTTCCAAAATCAAAATTCTTTCGTGTGATCCGGCTGAAGTCCTCAGAGTGTTTATCATCTGTATCGTTCTGGAAACACAAGTACTGAAACCAATACAATAGTCTGTTCCCGGAACATCATTATCCATAGTTTTTGGAATAGCCACAACTTTAACTCCACGCTTATGTAGGTGAACCCCGTAACTCAATGTATCGTCTCCTCCAATAGGTATCAGGTAATCAACTCCCAACCATTCGAGATTTTTTATAACCTCAGGGGTCATGTCGTTCGTCTCCTTGTTATAGGTCTCCTTATATTGTTCAGGGACCGAATCTTTTGGCATATGACTCGGCCTGGTTCTTGATGAATGGAGAAAAGTTCCTCCAGTTCTTCCCGCTTTATTTACAATTTCGTCTGTTAATGTCTGGAAATTATTACTGTTATCAGCGTTATGGTCCCTGATGACCTCAGTTATTCCAGCCCAACCCCGACGCAATCCAATCACCTTAAAGCCTTCGCGATTGGCACGGATAGTGACCGCCCTGATGGCAGGATTCAAACCGGGAACATCGCCCCCACCCGTAAGAATGGCTATTGTTCCTTTTGGTTTTTTTACATAAGTCATATTCTATTCTTTATGTTAAGATTATTTTTGATAAAAGTAATGATTTTTTGGGTAATACGGATATGTAAAACAAGGTTGACGCAAAAAAAAGAGGCTGTCCTTTCGAGACAGCCTCTTCATTAAATATTTTACCGTTAACAACCGGAACCTTCTTCCCATCCAAGAATCTTGTAAAAGTCAAATTCCTTGGGATTGTCAATATATTTTTTTGCCTCTTCATAGTCAGCTTTCGTAATAAAATGCAAATTGTTCCTTAAAATCAACTGCGTATTCTCACTATTTATATTGACCAATCTTGGTTTTACTTTTCCATTCTCATCCTCTACATCTTTTAAGAACAGGGGAACTATTTTTCCGCTGCGATCAACAGTTACCATACAGCCCGTATTGCCTCGTTTGTAGAGTTTGTAAACACCCAATCCCAAACGTGTGGCATAATCCAAATCATAAGCTATTGGCGTGCAGCACCTCAATTCATATCCCAACTCTTCGGGACGACTTTTTACCTTGATTCGTGTATTCTTAAGGGCCTTTTGAGTAAGTACATTGAAAATATGGGATTTACTTACATTTCCAAGTTCAGGATGACCGTGATCGTCGTAGGTAAAAGCAATGTCCGTACTTATTATTTCTTCGTCGCTCATAAAATGAAAAACACCCTCCGATATTATGGCGGCACCATAATCCAGTCCCATTAGACGCCTTTTTACCATCGAAGAAATAATTAACTTGATGATTTTGTCGAATGTGACTTTCGTTTTGTTGAACATCTCGGGAATAATTATCATGGGGTAATGGCAGGCCGTTCCAATACCTAAAGCCAGATGGCCGGCTTCGCGGCCCATAGCTGAAACAACAAACCAATTATCACTCGTGCGGGCATCTTCATAAATTGTTGTGGCCAAACGCACGCCCTCCTCCTTAGCGGTATGATACCCAAAAGTTGGAATACCCTCGGGCAGGGGAAGATCGTTATCAATGGTTTTTGGCACATGAATATTCTTGACATCCAGATTTTGTGATGCCAGAAACTTAGCGAGTCTATTGGCTGTTGATGCGGTATCGTCTCCGCCAATTGTTACCAGCAGTTTAACATTGTGCTTTTTGAAAAAATCAACCTTAAACTCATCATCTTTAGGTTTGTAACGGCTCATTTTCAGAATGGAGCCGCCACGGCTGTAACTCCGATCAGCTATTTCAAAATCCAAACAAATAAAATCCGCCTCATCAGCGAACAACGATTTGTATCCACCATTTAATCCTAGAACCGTATATCCGTTCTGTAAGAATATTTTTGTTACCGAACTGATTACCGTGTTTATTCCAGGAGCCGGACCCCCGGCGCATAAGATAGCTACTGCATCCTTCATTTTTCTATATCTATTTTCAAGTTAAACAATATTTTAATCAAATTATTTGCCTCAAATTATTCAGATTTCTTTGCGTACAAAGATGAAAATATCTTTTTAAAAACTATACCTGTCAAGGTAAAATTATCGGTTTTAATGCCTTCCAAATCCCCTATGAATATAAAAAATCTCCAAAAACGTTCGAATTTTACTAACTTTATGCGATAACTTTTATTTGATTTTTTGTACAAAACTGATTATCATACACATACTTTTCATAGTGATGGAAGGTCAAATGCCGAGGAGTATATTGAAACGGCCATCAAAAGGGGATTTTCGGAAATTGGGATCTCTGATCATATACTGATATGCAAAACTGATGAGACCTGGTGCATGGCACCTTCAGATCTGGACAATTACTATGAAAATATCAGTCTATTGAGGGAAAGCACAAAACAGATTTCGGTCAAGGTTGGTCTCGAAGTTGATTACATTGAAGGGAAAGAGCGCGATATTGTGAAGATGCTCGAAAAATATGATCTCGATTATAGGATCGGTTCCGTTCATTTTATCAAAGGTATGATAAGCATCGACAGTTCCCCGGAAATATATGTGGGCAAAGATTTCGATTTCCTGTTCAGATCCTATTTTGATGCCGTCACCAAAGCCGTAAAATCCGGATTGTTCGATATTATCGGACATTTTGACCTTATAAGGATCTTTTGTCAACAACCCTCCTTTGATCCTTCACCTCTTTATAGGGATTTTTCAAAATGTTTGAAAAAGAACGATGTTGTTTTTGAACTGAATACGAACGGAAGAAACAAACCATTAAAAGATTTTTACCCTGACAGAAGATTTTTAGGGATACTGGCTGACGACAAAAACAAAGTATGCGTCAATTCCGATGCCCATTTTGCCGGCCTTGTTGGACAGCATTTTGAAGAGGCATACCGACTTTTACGTTCAGTTGGTTTCACAGAAATGGCCACCTTCACCAAAAGAAAAAGAGAAATGGTACCTATACCCCGATAATTATGAGAGTCGTAGTCCAAAGAGTCAAAGAGGCATCCGTTACTGTCGGTACAAACGTTTTGGGTTCTATCCAAAAGGGGCTGCTTGTGCTTGTTAGTATAGAGGAAAATGACAATGAAGAGGATGTCAAATGGATCGCAAAAAAAATTTATAATTTAAGAATTTTTGACGATGACGCCGGAGTGATGAATCTCTCGGTCGTAGAAATCGGTGGAGATATTCTGGTGGTGAGTCAGTTTACCCTTCACGCCAGCACGAAAAAAGGCAATAGGCCCTCGTACATCAAAGCGGCTAAACCTGAAAAGGCTATCCCTCTGTATAACAGTTTTGTTGAGTCTCTTTCAAATCTGATGGAGAAACCTGTCTCCACCGGAAAATTTGGAGCTATGATGGAAATAAATCTGGTTAACAGCGGACCTGTCACGATCATCATCGACAGCAAAAACAGGGAATAACCCCATATCCAACAATTACCAATTCAGCCCCACGCCCTGAAATCTGTATTTTATGCCTTTATTGTAATCTATTATTTATTAACAGGTTATTCTTGATAAATATTTCCAATACCAATCCATAAAAAAACACCTAAGTTAATTTTTATACCATTTTTCATTATATATATTTAGTTTTCAAGTATATTTGTATCAAATAAAGTTCTAAAAACAATTTAATCTCAAATCCTATGAAAAAATATCTTGCCTTATTGTTGGTTGCCGGGATATTGATATGCATATCCACTGGTTGCAAGAAAAAAGAGGATCAGGGGGACCCTCCCGCTTTACCGGCAATTGATGAGATAACAATAGACTTAAACTATTTTGACATCTCCAAATCGGGATCAAAAGGTATCGAAGATAATTACTTCGAGATCGCTTCAGAAATAGTAACTACGTGGATACCGATAGTTGAACAAACTTTATCTGTTCCCATAGCTACCTGCGAACATCTTGCGAACCTGTCGGCAGGTGACGCCAAATGGGTAACGAAAAACACCTGGGAGTGGAAATTTACCTTTTTGGGCAAAGCGGTGAATGTTACTGCCGTTATTGGCTCCAGTATAACATGGACCGTTACCATTGATTCGTTTGAATGGGCGACCGGAACCTCAAATATTGCCGGTACCAGTGGTACATGGAAAATTAAGGAGAGTTCTGCCATTACTTCCGAGTTGCTCAAGATTGATTGGGCGGTAAGCGGCACATCAATAACTTCGATAAAATATACCTGTTCTTCCGGAAATTATAACGGAAGCCATATGACATATACCCCCACTGCCACAGGTGCCGATTATTCGGCCTCCCTCACCGGAAGCCACAACTCAGCACCATATTCGGTTGAATGGAACGCAACTTCAGGTGTTGGGAGAATCAAATGTCAGTCTGAATTTGGAGACTCAAAGTGGAGAACATGGAACGCGAACAAGGAAAATATTTGAAAGCTTCCTCCTCTAAAAATATGGTTTTTACCTATTTAAGAAACTGAATCTTTGATAATGTCATTAACCAAAAAATCTGTTTTATTTATAAGCCTGATCTTGATTATTGATCAGGCTTTAAAATTTTGGATAAAAACACATCTTAAGATAGGTGACGAAATCCCCCTATTTGGAGATTGGGGAAAACTGCTCTTTATTGAAAACAATGGGATGGCATTTGGATGGGAATTTGGAGGAAAGGCCGGCAAACTTTTATTGAGCCTCTTCAGGATTTTGGCTATAGGGGGAATTGGTTGGTTTCTTTCGGTAATCATCAGAGAAAAACATAACACCGCCTTTGTTCTGGCAGTAAGCGCCATTTTCGCCGGTGCTCTGGGAAACATGATAGATAGTGCGTTTTATGGAGTAATTTTTAGCGAAAGTTTTACTAGCCCTGCTGTCCTATTCCCTCCAGGGGGAGGATACTCCTCTCTGTTTCATGGAAGGGTGGTAGATATGTTCTATTTCCCGATAATCGAGACCACCTGGCCCAGTTGGTCCCCTATCCGTCCCGGTGAGTCGTTTGTTTTTTTCAGGCCGGTATTTAATATCGCGGATGCCTCCATAACCTGCGGGGTTTTTGCTATATTGCTGTTCCAGAAAAAAATGTTGAGTGGCTTTGATAAATTGTCCTAACATAAAAAGATAGAGTTTTCATGGCAACATTGAGTGGAATAAGGGAACCTGTTGAAAAAGAGATGGCGCAATTTGAGTCGTTTTTCTTTGACACCATGAAGAGCAATATCCCGTTTTTAAGGACTATACTGAACTATGTTATTCGTAGGAAGGGAAAGCAGATGAGGCCCCTGTTGGTTCTTCTTTCAGCGGCAATAAATGGTAATATCAATGAGTCTACCTATGTTGCGGCCACAATGATAGAATTGCTTCACACTGCCTCGCTGGTACACGATGATGTGGTGGACGACGCCGATGAACGAAGGGGGGCACCGTCAATAAAAGCTCTCTGGAACTCGCGAATAGCCGTTCTTTTAGGTGACTACCTGTTAGCGAAAGGACTATTGGTCAGTATCGACAGCGATCGTTTCGATATGTTAAAAATAATCTCGGAAGCTGTGCAATCCATGACACAATCAGAGTTGATCCAAATCCAAAAAATCAAAAAATTCAACACAACGGAGGAAGAATATTTTGATATCATCTCCGGAAAAACAGCGGCGCTTATCTCAGCATGTACAACTACCGGAACACTATCTGTTACCGGGGAGATCCAAACCATAAATCTGATGAGGGAATTTGGCCAAAATATTGGGATCGCGTTTCAGATAAAAGACGATCTGCTCGATTATTCCACAAAAGGATTCACAGGTAAAAATGCCCGTAATGATATCAGGGAGGGTAAACTTACGCTACCTCTGATACATAGCCTAAAAAAAGCCTCATTTATTGACCAAAGAAAAATTATCCCTATCATAAAAAACAAGAACAAAACGGAGAAGGATATTTCAAGGGTCGTGGATTTCGTTCTGTCCAACGGAGGAATTGAATATACTGAATCCAAAATGACTCTTTACACCGAAAAAGCTCTGGGTTGTTTATCGGGGTACCCTGAATCCCCTTACAAACAATCCCTGATAGATTTTATTGATTATTCAGTCACCAGAAACCATTAACAAACATTTAATTAAGTCAGATTCAAAAAATGAAAAAACCTCTAATACTTTTTTTGTGTATCGTTACAATCGGTATACTGTTAAACTCTTGCGCTGTGAACCCAGTGACAGGAAAAACTCAATTGATGCTTATGACGGAAAGCCAGGAAATAGCCATGGGAGCCGATTATGATCCGAAATTGGTCGCCTCTTTCGGTCTTTACGAAGACCCCAAGATCCTGGGTTTTATAGAAAAAAAAGGGGCAGAAATGGGCAAAATCGGTCATCGGCCCAACCTGACCTACCATTTCAGAATACTGGATTCCCCGGTAGTCAACGCATTCGCGGTACCGGGAGGTTATATATATCTCACCAGGGGAATTCTTGCCCAACTTAACAACGAAGCTGAGTTGATGGCGGTAATTGGACATGAAATGGGCCATATAAACGCTCGCCATTCCGCGAGCCAACAGAGTAAATCAATGCTCGGACAAATACTTCTTTTGGGAGGTTCGGCCGTATCGGAAAGATTCGCCCAATATGCGAATTACACATCAACAGGATTGGAACTTGTATTCCTCAGTTTCAGCAGGGAGAACGAAAGAGAAGCCGATGAGCTTGGAGTTGAGTACACCACAAAAATTGGATATGATGCCAATAAAATGGCCGATTTCTTCGATGTTCTAAATAAAATGGACCATGGCGGTTCCTCTATTCCCACTTTCTTGTCGACCCATCCCAGCCCGACAGACAGAAATGCGCTCGTCAAAGCATCGGCAGTCAAATGGCAAACCACAGTAGGAAACCAATCTTGGCTGGTAAACAGCGATGAATATCTACAACTTATTGATGGTCTTGTTTATGGGGAAGATCCCAGAAGGGGTTATGTTGAAGGGTCTACTTTCTATCATCCCAAACTTGGATTTCAGTTCATAATTCCCACTGACTGGTCATTTGAAAATGCCGCCTCACAAATATCTATGGCACCCAAAGACGGATCCGCGATTCTCGCTTTCATGAAATGCGATGAAAAGAGCGTGACAGAGGCTGAAGCCTCCGGAATCAAAGGTCTTGGCTTAACAAACACAACCAAGACTATGGCGACATTAAACGGTTTTTCCGTCCTCACCTCCGAAGGAGATCAGGTATCGACCAACACATCATCGGGAGCCCAAACGGTGAATAAAGTTCTGTCCCAATATATTGACTATAATGGTACTATTTATGTATTCCACGCTTTAACGGGCGAGGCTGACATCAACACGATGAAACCGATTTTCGAGAAAACGATGAAAAGTTTCATCAAGATCTCAGATATGTCAAAATTGAACGTGAATCCATCCAGGCTTACTGTCGCAACAGTTCCAAACAGCGGAATACTGTCGGATGTTATGACAAATCTGGGCGTTCCAAAATCGAAACTTGAGGAGGTCGCGCTATTGAACAATTTAGATCTTTCCAGCAGAGTTGAAAAGGGAAAATTGATAAAAATTGTCACTAAATAAACCAGTTTTAGGTTATAAGATTTTTTTGTACTTTTGCCCTGTTGAAAAAGGGTTGTTAGCTCAGTTGGTTTAGAGCATTACCTTGACAGGGTAGGGGTCACTGGTTCGAATCCAGTACGACCCACAAAAGCCAGAAATCTAATGTATAGATTTCTGGCTTTTTTTATATATTCCAGTAGTTAAACAATTGAGATTTGTTCTTTAAAATCGTTGCACAAAAAAAGAGGCAATTTATTAAAGCCTCTTTTTTATATTTTGAACACAAACGAACTAGCTATTAAAAGCCCATTTCACCCGCATTGTATTGTTTAACCAATGAGAGAGCGGCTTCTGCACACCCTTCTTCACCACCTTGGATGGA
>DUOU01000277.1 GCA_012838685.1 Bacteroidota bacterium
TTAACTCCAAATGAGGTACCCAATTCCGCCAATGGGCAACCCAACGCCTCAAAGATTATCTGGTGCAGGGCTACGCCATTAACGAAAAACGTCTGGCAGAAAAACAACAGGAAGTGGAACACCTCAAAACAGGTATCCGCATCCTTAACCGTGCAATGGCGGAGCAAACTACGGCCGAAGAATTGAACAAACCGCCGTACAACAAGGGTTTGAGACTTCCACGCATTAAAGATGTAGAGGGCAAGGAGATTCCTGGGGGTGAGTTTTGCGATTGGGAAACCTTATCGGGCAAACGGGGTGCGGAGCTTGAGTCGTTCTATTCCCAACTGCTTCGCGGTTTAAGTACCGAAAAAGGGATGTTGGGACATATCTTCACCAAAAGCCAGAACAAAATACAGGATCCGGCAAAACTTTTAAGGGTTATCAATATGATTGACCAAGAGGACTGGTCGCTGATGGGTGCCGATGTGAAAGGCAAAATATACGAGGGTCTGCTCGAAAAGAACGCCGAAGATACCAAATCGGGAGCAGGACAATATTTTACGCCGCGTGCGTTGATTAAAACGATGGTTGCCTGTGTACAGCCAAAACCGATGAAAACCATTGCCGATCCGGCTTGCGGTACGGGTGGTTTCTTTTTGGCCGCTTACGATTGGCTGGTGGAACATCACCAACTCGACCGCGAGGAAAAGGAGTTTTTGAAAAATAAAACGTTCCACGGCAATGAGATAGTGGCGAACACGCGCCGTTTGTGCTTAATGAATATGTATCTGCACAATATCGGCGATATAACCGGCGAAAGTTTTATTTCATCGAGCGATGCGCTGATAGCCGATTCGGGAAAACGTTTTGATTATGTTTTGGCAAATCCGCCCTTTGGCAAAAAGAGCAGCTACACGGTGACAAACGAAGCAGGCGAAGCCGTAAAAGAAGATTTAAGTTACAACCGTCAAGACTTTTGGGAAACAACCTCGAACAAGCAGCTCAACTTTTTGCAGCATATAAAAACTATGCTCAAAGTTACGGGACAGGCAGCCGTTGTTTTGCCCGATAATGTATTGTTTGAGGGTGGCGCCGGTGAAGAGGTACGCAAACAATTGATGCTTACAACAGATTTGCACACCATTTTACGATTGCCGACAGGTCTCTTTTACGCACAAGGCGTAAAAGCGAATGTGCTGTTTTTTGACAATCGCCCGGCAAGTAAAGAGGCGCATACAAAGGAGATTTGGTTTTACGATTATCGTACCAACGTACACCATACATTGAAGAAAAAGCCGATGACCACAGCCGATTTGGCTGAATTCGTAAAACTCTACAATCCCGAAAACCGCCACAAACGTGCGGAAACCTGGAGCGAGGAAAACCCCGATGGACGTTGGAGAAAATTCACTTACGAAGAGATATTGGCAAGAGATAAAACCAACTTGGATATTTTCTGGCTTAAAGACAAAAGCCTGACCGACTTGGATAATTTGCCCGACCCCGATATTTTGGCAAGCGAGATTATCGAAAACATTGAATCGGGTTTAAATAGTTTCAAAGAAATTATGGAAACGATAAACGGACAAAGTGAATAGCATATAAAAATTGCCAGTACCTAACGAGTGGTCATACGCCATAAGGGGTTTAGTGGTATATCAAGCGTTTCAGCTCGCATCAAGGTTCGGCAGACCGCTTTCGCGGTTTTCTGCTAAGCGCGATTCAGAGCCGTTGGAAGTGAATTTATTTTTTGTTCTATGCTTGTTCCTGTCGCGATTGCTGTTCTTGCTCTTGTGTCTGTTCAATAGGAGGTATCTGCGGTTGTTGCTTCTGTTTCAGCCACTCTTGGTATTCTATCTCCGCTTTCTCTTCTCGCCTCCATATGCTTCATTATCCGTTGCGGTTGTTCCGCCCTTGATACAAATACAGCCCGAATGATAAACAAACGGGCTGTATACCGGTACTTGCAAGCAGTTTACCACTTCACGGCGCCATTCAAAATATTGCCGTCCATCGCGTCTTCCGAGGTAAAAGTATCTACTTTATATTGTACGCAAAGCATTATAAGCGGCTCTGTTCCATTGTTGCGTACGGAGCGTTTACCGGCGGGTGCTACACGGACTACACTTCCTTCTGAGATGGGAAATACCTTGCCGTCCACTTGAAATTCCCCTTTTCCTTTAAGAAAGAAATAGAGCTCTTCATGTGTCTTATGGGTATGAAGAAAACCTGTTTCTGTCCCAGGTTGGAATAATTGGAATGAAAATTCACTCCCTGTGGCTTGAAGCGCCGCGCCTCTGAACCCTAAGGTTATAAAGACCAACAGCGGTCAAAGCAGGGTAATCTGTCATAATTTCTCGCAAAATTTATTGGTGATTTCAAATTATCATTATCTTGTTAGGTGATTTTCAAACACTTTTAACAAATTTTTACAGTTTTAAAATGAAATATTTTTTCTCCATAACAGTAATGCTCTTTTTGTTGGGCGTGTCGTCCGCATCGGGTCAATCCAGGGCCGTAAACAGGGACAAATACATTATGAATATTTACCAGACCAATGAAAAGATCGACTTGGATGGAATACTTGACGAAGATGTCTGGAAAACCGCCGAGCGAACGGAAAAATTCCAAAGAGTAACTCCTACGGATACAGGTTTTGCCATAGCGCAGACCGTGGTGATGGTTACTTATGACGAAACCAACTTTTATGTTGGAGCTGTTTGCTATGACCCCACTCCGGGGAAAAGGCCCGTTGCCTCTTTGAAACGCGATTTTAGTTTTATGAGCAATGATAATTTCGGGATATTCCTGGATCCCTATAACGACCAGACCAACGGCTTTATCTTTTATCTCTCCGCCGCGGGAGTCCAGTATGAAGGGCTGATATCAAACGGCAGCAGCGTTAATGGAAGTTGGGATACAAAGTGGAGGAGCTCGATTATGAGCTATGACGACAAATGGGTGGTAGAATTCGCCATTCCTTTCCGTAGCCTCAAATATTTTGAAGGCGATACCCAATGGGGGATCAACTTCGGTCGCCTGGATCTGAAGACCAACGAAAAATCTGCCTGGGCGGCGGTGCCGCGACAGTTTACCCATAGCAACCTCGCTTTTACCGGAACCTTGAACTGGGACAAACCTCTTGGAAAATCGGGGTTGAGTTTTTCTCTGATTCCTTACGTTACGGGCAAGGTAACCAAAAATAACGATCCTGTGGAAGAGGAGGCCAAGTGGGGCGGTAATGCGGGATTTGACGCGAAAGTGCAATTGTCAACCTCTTTGAACCTCGACGTAACGGTAAATCCCGATTATTCCCAGGTGGAGGAGGACCGACAGGTGATCAACCTTGATAGGTTTGAAATATCGTTCCCCGAGAGGCGGCAGTTTTTTCTCGAAAACAGCGACCTGTTCGCCGGATTGGGAAACAGTAGCGCCCGTCCCTTTTTCTCCAGAAGGGTAGGACTCAGTGTCCCTGTTTACGGGGGGATAAGGCTGAGCGGAAGCCTGGGAGATAAATTGAGAGTAGGACTTATGGATATCCAGACCGGGGAGAAAGATGATATACCGGCAGCCAACTTCGCAGTTGCCGCGCTGCAACGACAGGTTTTCAGCCGCTCCAACATTACAGGTTTTTTTATCAATAAGGATATCACCGGCAATTACGTGGATACTCTTTATAACGGATACCGGTATAACAGGGTAGCGGGAATTGAATACAACCTGGCAAGCGCCGATAATCGCTGGAATGGAAAGGCCTTTTACCACCAGTCGTTTTATCCCGGAGCGGCGGCAGATGCCGCCGCCATCGCCGGTAATCTAAAATATGAAACCCAGTATTTTAGCGCCAGTCTGGCATCTTCATGGATAGGATCGGACTATATCGCTGAGGTAGGATACATCAGAAGAATAGGGTACTTTCAGGTCAGTCCATCGCTGGGTTACACTTTTTATCCCTCATCCAGCAGGGTTCTTAGTCATGGTCTCGGGTTGAGCTTAAGCATGATAACCGATCCCGGTTTTACCCTCACGGATAGAAGTACGGGACTCTCATATAGTATTGGTTTTCAGGACAGGAGTAGTTTAGCGTTCTCGCTTAACGAGGACTTTGTACTGCTTGACCGTGATTATGACCCTACAAACTCCGGGGGACTCAGGCTCTCCGCCGGCGAATCGTTCGACTGGATATCGGGTGATGTGACCTTTCGTTCAGACGCGAGAAAACTCTTTTCGTACACACTGGGCGCGGGATATGGCGGTTATTATAACGGAACCAGGTTGAACATGAACAGCACTGTCAGCTATCGTTTCCAACCTTATGGAAGCGTGTCGGTTTCAGGAAACTACAATAATATCTCACTGCCTGAGCCATATAAAAGCGCCGCTTTGGTACTGATCAGCCCCAGGCTTGACATCACCTTCACCGACAAAATATTTTTGACAACTCTGGTGCAGTACAACAATCAGACGGAGAACCTTAATATGAACATACGTTTCCAGTGGCGTTTCGCTCCCGTATCCGACCTGTTTATTGTATATACCAGCAACTCATATACGGACGACTTCACCAACAAAAACAGGGGATTGGCGTTGAAGATATCCTACTGGTTCAATTAGGATAACAGATTCCGGGTGCCGCTCTCTTTGCCTTATCGGGCAAAAGCTATTTGCTCCGTTAAGCTTCCGTGAATTTCCGGTTTTGAAAGGTACCGTTTCCAAAAAACTAAAATTTTGGAGCAAGTGTAACAAATTTGTTTAAAACACCGGTCTGATGGTAGGCATTATCTATGTATTTTGAAACTATTTTGAAACTATTGTGAAGTCAATATAGCAAATTAGTAAGAATTTGGGCAAATATATGGCATAAACGGCAAAATAGGCCAAAAACAATAAGGGCCGCAATACAATGTATTACAGCCCTTTATCTTTGTCGGGATGGTCCGACTCGAACGGACGACCCCTTGCACCCCATGCAAGTGCGCTAGCCAACTGCGCCACACCCCGATAATCGCATCAACCGATGTCGACAAGATTGTCGCGAAAGTAATTAACTTTTTGGACTTTTCAAGGCCGATCTGTTTTTCTTTGTTCCAAATATTGTATGTTGATAATGGAGGGGCTCCACTGTTAAAAATAGTTATATTAGCGACCGATATTATTTAATATTAATTCATATAGACGAGACGGGTTATGGAAACAAAGGGAAATAGTGAACATGTCAGGTGCCTGATAATAGGCTCCGGTCCGGCGGGATATACCGCGGCAATTTACGCTGCAAGGGCAAATTTAAACCCTGTGCTTTATACCGGACTGCAAATGGGGGGTCAATTGACGACAACCACCGAAATAGAGAATTTTCCCGGTTATCCTGAAGGAGTTTCCGGTAACGATATGATGGAAGATTTTCGCAGGCAGGCAGAGCGGTTCGGTACTGATATCCGTTTCGGGATCGCTACTGATGTCGATTTTTCGGGGAAAGTGCGCAAGGTTGTTATAGATGGCGAAAAACATATCGAAGCTGATGCGGTGATCATAGCTACAGGCGCCACGGCACGTTACCTGGGACTTGAGGCTGAAAAAAAATATGCCGGACAGGGAGTCTCGGCCTGCGCGACATGCGACGGATTCTTTTACAGGAACAGGGATGTAGCCGTAGTAGGAGGGGGCGATACCGCGGCCGAGGAGGCAACCTATTTGGCCAGTTTGTGCAACAAGGTTTATATGATAGTCAGGAGAGATGAGCTAAGGGCATCAAAGGCGATGCAGGAAAGAGTGATGAAAACCCCGAATATCGAGATATTATGGGAACATCAGGCCATTGACCTGTTTGGGGAAAAGGGTGTTGAAGGGGCAGTTTTGGTCAAAAAGAAGGGAACCCCTCTTGAGGAGACAGTAAAAATAGATATACACGGTTTTTTTCTCGCCATTGGACACACCCCCAATTCGGATATCTTCAAAAAATATGTTGATACCGATGAGGCCGGATATATCAAAACTATAGCGGGAACATCAAAAACAAACGTGCAGGGGGTTTTTGCCGCCGGTGATATCCAGGATCCGCGTTACAGGCAAGCCGTTACCGCTGCCGGTTCGGGATGTATGGCGGCAATCGATGTGGAGCGTTATTTGGCCGAATCGCGATAAAAGCGCATAAAAAAAGAAGAGGCCGCCCTTTTGGGACAGCCTCCTGAAAACAGTTAGAAGTGGTTATTATAGTGTCCAACCTCTTCTATATTCATAATGGAGCAAATCATTCGCTTCATCGGAATTGGTAAATCTCATATTCTCGCCGTCATATTCGAGCGTGATATTTTTTGGCGCCATTTTCACGGCAATACTTGCCAATGCCATTATCTCGCCCAAATTACCGGAATGTTCGAAGTCATTCGAAGATTTGGTGTTGTTCTTGATAGCTATTATCCAATCCTCATAAATATCACCGGAACCCCGCTTGATCCATGGGGTTGGTCTCGTGTATTTAAGCATGGCGGACTCGGGTATAAGGGTGGAGCCGGAGCCTCGGCTACCTGACATCATGATACCCTTATCTCCGTAGTATGTAACCGCATCTACATTGCGACCATCTTCCAGTACGTCAGGACGAGGTGGTTTTAATTGGCCATCATACCAGGTCAGTGTTACGGGAGGATTGGCTCCTCGCGCGGGGAACTCATATGTAATGAATTCGCATGCCGGCCAGAATTCGTCACTGAAACGGGTCGGACAAGCATGGATTTTTGTGGGGTATTTAAGCTCAAGAGCCCAAATAGGAGCATCAAGAATATGCGAGCCCCAGTCTCCCATTGCCCCGGTTCCGTAATCTTGTAATCCGCGCCAGTTGAAATGGCATATATCAGGGTGATATGGTTTGACAGGAGCGCAACCCAACCATAGATCCCAATCCAGGGTAGATGGTACGGGTACTCCCGCGGGTCTTTGAAGATCGCCTTGTGGCCAGCTGGGAGCGCCTGTGTAGGCGTCAACCCTGGTAATTTTACCAACAGCGCCGGATTGAACCATCTCAACGGTCTGGCGTGTACCTTCAGTGGCATGTCCCTGGTTGCCCATCTGTGTTACCACGTTCATCTCCTTGGCGATGCGTCTCAGTTCGCGCGACTCAAAGACAGTTTTACAAATAGGTTTCTCCACATATACATGTTTTCCCATTTTCATGGCGTAAGCCGCTATTGGAGCGTGCATATGATCAGGTGTTCCGATGGTGATGGCATCAATTTCCTTCTCGGTGTCGAGCATCTTACGAAAATCCTGGTAAACTTTTGCCTTTGGATAGCCCTTTATGACATGAGCCGAAAAATCCAAATCCACATCGCACAGGGCATAGATATTGCCGAGCCTTTTGGGAGCTCTTTGTTGTTGGGCCGCTTGTTGTTGCTGCTGTGGTTGTTGCGCTTGCATTTGTTGCTGTCGTGCCGCCTGCTCCGCAAGTTGTTGAGCAGTGTAAGGTTGTCCTGTGTTGCTTCGTTGAGGTCTTACAATAGGAACATCGGGATCCGCTATTCCCTGAAGGTTTGATGCGCCTCTTGCTCCAATTCCTATTCCGGCAACATTGATCATGTCACTGGGTTGGGGAATTCCCCGGCCGGCAAGTACATTGCTGGGAACGATGGTAAGTGTCGCGGACGCGAGCCCCATTGTACCCAGGAAGCCGCGTCTCGAGAGATTTTGTCTCTCTTTCTGGAAATCTTTTTTCATATCAGTTTTTTTTAGCGTTAGGATTAGTTGTGTAATTAATTGCGTTCAAGTATCAGATAAAACAGTCCGAACTTTATATTTGAAATCCGGATGGAAGACAGACCTCTCAAATATACAAAAAATATATTAAACATTGTTTATAGGCCACCGTAAAATAATCAAATGAAGTAGACAAATAAAATTGTTATCTTTGCACGATATTTGTGTATATTATCCGGGGCTGACTGGTTTTGACAGCATGAGGGGTGGTATATAAGCATGCAGCATGGGGTGAAACGTTGCTTGAACAGGGTCACAAAACAACAAATGGCGAATCTAATTTTGCTCTCGCCGCTTAAGCGAATAATAGTAACTTAAGCCTTCCCTTACGGGATATTTCGGCACCAGGTGCCGGAACGAGACGTCTCCCGGGCGGTCATGCCCGGTACCAACCCGATCAGGAGGCGCACGCAATTCAGGGCTAGCCGGAGGATTTTCCCGCTCCAAAGGTTAAAAAAATAGGGAATAAGGGGTCGTTAGGTTGCTCTGCGGCTGATGGCCCACGAAAATCAAGCAGGGATAAGCATGTAGAAAGTATATGGTCCCAATGTTTGGACGCGGGTTCGACTCCCGCCAGCTCCACTTTGAACCCTGACCCTATCGGTCGGGGTTTTTTGTTGTACCCGTAACAACCATAAGTTCAATAACATCCGAGACCCTAAAGAATTGTTCCCGCCGACCGGATAGCCTTGAATCGGGTTAAAAAAGTCAAATCGGATTTTACTGAACCGCGCTGTGACTGGTTTTCCAATTATTTTTCCTCCATCAATGGAACATTTGCTTTTTTTGTCGGAATTGACAACGGAATTGTTTAATTTCAACATTTTTAACTGTTATAGAAGAGAAAAGCAAAAAACGGGAGTTTCCGGCAAGAAAAAGACAACTTTTACATTATGTGGGACAGTTTCGCGCATAAGGCACAAACGACAATAATCTTAAATTAAACAGATAGACAATATGAAAAAAAACACCACAACACGCAGAACTTTTCTCCGCAACGTTTCTGCGGCGGCGGCCGTAAGTGTTGTTCCCGCGGCGGCTATGGCTTTAGATTCCAAGCCGGTAGCGGAGTACCCCGCCAATGAGCGCAAGGGCCCGAAGAGAGGGGTATCTCTCTATAGTTACTCGGCGGAGTTTGGATTGACCAAGACCTTGGAAGATTGTTTTGAAGATATCCATGACATGGGAGCTACGGGGATAGAGATATTGGCCAACGCCCATATCGAGAACTATCCTTATCCAACGGATGAGTGGCTGGACTATTGGTGGTCATTATGCTGGAAGTACAACATTGAGCCTGCCGAGTATGGCCACTGGATAGACGGTAGGGTGCTCCAGGATCGGGAGCTTACCGTAGATGAGACCACCGAATATCTTGTCAGGGATATGCGCCTGGCGCATCGCATGGGCTTCAAATGGCTCAGGACAAAGGTGACGGTAAAGGATAACCAACTGGCGCCCATAGATAACTGGACGGAGGTTATAGACAGTGTTCTTCCCCTGGCGGAACGCTTGGACCTCAAACTTTTACCGGAGATCCACTCTCCCTCAAAACTTTCGAGCGGATTCATAACCCACTACCTTGATTATATCAAAAGAACGGGGACAAAACATTTTGGCTTGAACATTGATTTTGGTGTGTTCAATACCAATGTGCGCGGGGGATCCGAGGTTACACAACCAGAAGAGCTTATACCGTTGCTTCCTTATGTCTATTGCTGTCACGCTAAATTTGTCGATATGGATGATAATTTCCGCGAGACACAGATTCCATACGAGAAGATACTGCGGATACTCATAGACAACGGGTATGATGGATACTTGTTGAGCGAATACGAGGGCAGAGACAAGTATGATGAGGGTTATGAAGTTACCCATCAACTGCGCAAACACCACATTATGATGAAAAATATACTTGGATATTAAAAATAAGGAGGAGATAATATGGAAAGAACAGTTATACAATCCGTAGGATTTAGGAACGTTATGGAAGAGGGCAAGGTTATAGGTTTTCAGTTCAAAGTGCGTAACCCTTATTACAGGGGTGTCTATTTGAGCCAGATTCAAACGGGATACGCCACGGTTGACGGGGAAGATATAGGAAGGGACGACATTATGTGGCAGATAGCGGGCGCGACATATACATGGCAGGAGATGCTGGTGAGCCGCAATGTTCACTGGAACCCGCTGCAGTTGGCCACAATTATAGTGAAGAAACCGGGCGGATTAAAACAGGGCTACCACGATCTGAGGTATAGCTTTACCAGTACTAAGTCATATATGCCACCGGTTTTGAACGTCAATAATGCTTTGAAGCCTGACACCACCGCTAATGGGGGCATGACTCTTCCCGAGTTTGGCGCCACACACCACTATCGCAGGCTTATAATTGTCTGACAACATGATATTTGTGCGAACAAGCCAAATAAACCCCTCAACCGAGGGGTTTATTGTTACGATACAATCTTGAAAAACAAGCTTTATGGTGCTTGTGATGGAACCTGGCGCGGCCAGGCGATATGTGATGCTAAGCGGCGGTGAAAACAGTTAAAACCTGAAGTTGTATTTCAGCTTGAAACGCAAAGCGTTCTGATCCATAATAAGACTTTCCTCTTGCATTGAATATCCTGAATTCCAGACAAATAAAACCTCGTTACCTGGTTTCATCACCCATCTGAACCTTGTTTGTAATCCGGCTGTCCGTGATTTGCTGTCATACTGAAGGTAGTTGTAAAGGGTAACATTCGGACTGAAAAGGATGTTCAGGTTAAACTGGAATATATCGGCCGAGAAATCCCCTTCAGGCAATGATACTCTGCTTGTGTTATAGGAACCGCCAACAAAAAGTCTCACAAAAACCTTCCAGTTTGTGGCTATGTTGACCGTATTCTTTGTTCCCGTGTAAAACTTGCCCGTAGTATATGATAAATTGCCATATAAATCCCTGCTTCCGGATGTTGAAAAGGTAATGACGTTTTCCCACCATTTATATTCGTTCGCGGGGATAGTAAAGCCCGGATATATGTTGAAGTCATTTTCCAGGTATTCATAAATATTGGACAATTTGTAAGTTAATCTTTCTCCCGAATGAAAGCGTATGTCAGCGGGGTTTAACGTGAAAGACTGGCTTTGCATGATATTGTCGAAATCTGTCACATAATCAAAGCTTCCCCCGAAACTGAGCTGTCTTATGCCCAATACGTTAATTCTTGGCCCCAGGCTTAATGAGCCCCAGTATTCCCGTACGTTGGTACGAGGTACAAAACCCAGTCCCGCAAAAAAATTTTCCCCTATTTGCTGGTGTCCGAGCATAAAATTGACCAGATCGTTCGGATAGGAGAGAACGGCTCCCCATGCCATATCTTTTTCTTTGATCGATTCCGTTGTCGATTTCAGACCGCTAAGAATAAAATTCAATGTTTTATCTCCCATGAACTTTGAGGTGGCCAGGTTCAGATCAAGGCCTGTTACAAAATTTTGGGACTCACCTAAAGCATTGCCGTAAGTTGTTATCATGCCAATGGAAGATTGTTGGCCAATATTTCGGCTGATTCTCGCGACAGTGGAAAAAGATGTGCCATAATCCCTCTCTTCACCCACATGCAATGCCCCGATATTCCATTTGTTGAGTCGGCTTATAAATTTGGCGCCATAGATTATAGGTATGGCCGAGCCTTCGGTGTCAAGCCCCATTCTTCTTGAAAAAAACGGGTTTAGCTTTCCGGAAGGGGCTTCGGTCTGTCTGCTGCTTTCAAGGCCGAAATTAAACATTGTCGCGCCATCAAGGAAGAAGTTTCTTTTTTCACTTAATCTTATATTAAACCTTGTGAGGTTGATTTGCCTCGTGTCCGCCTCTGTTTCCGCGAAGTCTGTATTAATTGTCACCGAGGCCTTCATGCGCGGATTAATCTGGTAATAGATATCCAAACCGGCATTTGCCTTATACTTTGTGTCACTTTCTCTTTTTGAATCGGCGCCAAGTAACGCATAAGGAGATATATCCAGCCCTATGCCCTGTGTAATTCCTTCAAACCCACTTATAACACCGGCATCGGCAACAGCGAATTCCGCACTGTTAATATTGGCGACAGGCCAGGATCCCCACTCATTTTTCGCGGGAATATACCTGTTCATAAAGAGTCCCCAGTTTTTGTTGTTAACATCGAAACTGAGAGTGTTGAAAGGTATCGCGAGTTCCGCCTCCCAACCCTCATCCGTAATTTTGGATTTCCCCTCAAAAAGGCCTTCCCAACTTGTGTTTCTCTGTCTTCCGCTGTTGCTTATCATGGCATCTCCAACCGCACCGAGAGGGTTTACCTCAAAGGCATACGCGTTTCTGCCGTCGAGGTAGGTATCCAGGATAATATGCACCCTGTCGTCATAAGGCAGGGACGCGCCTCTCTGCATCTCTTTCGCCGCGATTGACTTCGGATCCTGGTAGCATTTTATCCCAAAATAGATATGTTTGGAATCATATAAAATAAAAATTTCGGTTTTTTCGGTCATTGGTGCCCCCTCCGCGGGTTCACGTTGAAAAAACTGGTCGATAATAGCGGCGCTGTTCCAGATTTCATCATTTACATGATCGTCAATTGACGGAGGATCAGCAATTTTAGGAATATTTATTTGTGAGTAAACATTTTTATAAAAAAAAGAAAACAAAAGAATCGAGAAGATGGCTATTTTTTTTATCATGACAGGATAATATGGGGAGTATAATTTTAGCAAAAAATTAAAATTTAATAAAGCATGACATTCCACAATTCTTTGCCACACGTGCGCGCCCATTGTTCCACATCGCGCCATGATGATCTTCATGGCCGATATACACGGACTTCGAATAGCACCAAGTAAACGTCAAAACCATGCTTACAGGTAATAATTCCCTGATAAGCACGGTTTTTGAGATATTTTTGTACCATATTGTGGTACTTGATAGTTGTATCAGTATTTAGGCCAATATCCGATATTCAACGAAAAATCGCCGCTGTCCTCGAAATAATCGGTCGCGATAAGGACTATTTTTTTCGAGTTGCCATCGAGTAAAGTCTTTTCATAGCGATAGGCCATTTTATGGATGCCCCCGAAGTTTTGTCCATTGCCCATGTCGGGCGATTCATTCCATCCATCAGCCACAAGACCTTCCCTGATTCTATTATACTGCCCATCGAGCTGTTCACGGGTAGTCGCGTCAATACCTTTAGTCTTAAAATAAATTGTATTGCCCAAAATTGTATCGTACTTTAAAATTTCCGGAATGGAGATGTCCAGTTCTGTTAAGGCCTTTGTCATTCCTTCCCGCGTATAAAGGGTTTCTTCTTCGTTTACCTGTGATGTGGCCGTCGTCTCTCCTTGTTTTCCCGAACCTCCACCACAAGACCATAGTAAAACCGATACAATGATTCCGAATAATAGTGTCAATTTTTTCATTGTTTGATCTTTTGAATTTTATTTAATAAATGGTAATCTGGGTATTTCCCGGCTTTTGGCTCTGTAGGTATAAGTCGCACCAAACAAATGTTGATATTTCATGGGCCAATATCTTTTAATTTAACTATTCCGCGACTATAGGCAGAAAATTTAATCCACTGTCCGTAAAAATACTATTAAATATTTAACAAACAATGTTAACCGGTGAAAATTATAAAGAACCGGAGGGTGTTTTTCCCTCTTGGCTCTTTTGTAATTTATGGAAAAGGTTATTCTTCCAGTTTGGATTGCAAAGCCGCCATCCTGATAGCGGTTATGGCCGCTTCGTCCCCTTTATTGCCGAGCTTGCCGCCCGACCGCTCTTTTGCCTGGTTGGGTGAATCGACTGTCAGCACGCCAAAAACAAATGGGATGTTGTAGTCAAGGTTCAGTTGTGTCAACCCTTGGGCGACACTTTGGCATATGTAGGTGAAGTGCGGAGTCTCTCCCTGGATAACGCAACCCAGACAAATTACCCCATCCAACTCGTCGTCATATTCCGCCATCCATTGTCCCCCAAGTGTTAGTTCAAAAGCGCCGGGGACATGGATAA
>DUOU01000278.1 GCA_012838685.1 Bacteroidota bacterium
GGTTCCACCTCTTCCCATCCCGAACAGAGAAGTTAAGCCCGCTAGCGCCGATGGTACTGTGCGAACGGGAGAGCAGGTCGCCGCCGACTTTAACAATGCCCCCATGCGAGAGCGTGGGGGTTTTTTTGTGCAAAAAAACGGCGGGATAGAAAAAAAGAGATATAAAAAAGGGAGGTATCGCCATAGATTAAATAATTGTTACATCTGTGATTGATACTTTCAAATGTCACTTTGTTATCCGAAATTTGCCGCTTGATTAAAGAGATGGTTTGGGGGGCAGAGTCAAGGGTTAGTTAGATTGTTTTTATTCATATATTGGATTAGTTTAAGGGGGGAGAGGGTGACGCGTCGCGTCACCCTCTTTCTTCTTGTCTATTCACCATAACAATCACGGTAATTATTGCCGCTACAAATTAAATTTCTTGATCAATTAGGCTCCTCAAACAGACCACCGGGTTATTTTTGTTTTGGCCGGCTTTATATTGCGTTTGAAACCATAAATTTGTTTTATATAAAATTGTGGGATAGATTGCGTAACAATAAAAACTTTTGCCCATGAAAAAATTATTATCCGCTGTTCTTTCGTTCTTTATGGCCATTACGGTTTCAGCGCAACCCAGGGGCGTTGACAGAGGTACGCCTGTTTTCCAAAACGAAGATGTTGTGTTTTATAAAATTGACGATCACACCTGGGCCGGTAACGGCCACTTGATGTCGAATGAGAGTCTTTATATCGTAGAGGGCAACAACAGCGCCCTGCTGATAGATGTCGGAACGAATATCAAGGATCTCGACAAAATAGTGGCATCGATAACCGACAAGCCGGTGAAACTTGTCGCCACTCACGTTCACCCCGATCATATCGGGGCGTCAGTGAACTATTTCGACGAGGTTTATATACATCCTGCCGACACGGTAAACGTCGCTTCGATGATGGGAAATTACCGGGGGAAAATAATATATATGAAGGAGGGCGATGTTTTTGATCTGGGCGGGAGGAGGATAGAGGTTGTCCATACGCCGGGACACACGCCGGGGTCGGTTACTTTTCTGGACTATGCCGCGGGTTACGGCTTCAGCGGCGACTCTTTCGGATCGGGCAACCTGTTGGTTTTCGACAAAATGTCCTCCTTTATCTCCACATGCGAAAAGATGAAGAAGATCATGGCCGATAAAGGAATCAAGGTACTTTATCCCGGACACTTCTTCGGCGCCAACCTGGAGACCCCCAAAAGGGTGGATGACATGCTCACCGTGAGCAAAGGGGTGATGGAGGGAACAATGAAAGGTGAGCCCGCTGCGAACTCATTGGTTCCTAATGCACTTATCATCACGGGAGAAGGTTTCCGCATTAACTATAGTGAAGCGGCGTTGCGATAGTTCATCCGTTCATCGGAATCATCCTGAATTTGACAAGCCGTAACGATATCCCTCGCTGTGAGCTCAAATACCAGCATATTGCCCTGGTCTTAGACAGTAATGTTGGGGTAATTTTGAACAGATAGATAATAGTTGATATTGTTGGCAATCACCAATATAAAAGAACAGGATTCCGCCAAGGAATCCTGTTCTTTGTTTTGTCGGCTCGGAGGGGCTCGAACCCTCGACCCCATGATTAAGAGTCACGTGCTCTACCAGCTGAGCTACGAGCCGTCAGTTCTTTAAGGCCGCAAAGGTAATAAAATTATTATCTGTTGAAAAGAACTCTCTTTATTTCGTCGCAACTTTCTTAAATGAAATAGCCCTTTTGTTTTCCGGAATCTTATGCAGTCCAATCTGGAGCGGTCCAATGAAAAGCGGATAAACGGCCAAAGAGAGGAATTTGGTCATGAAACGCACAGCGCTTGAAGCGCGGATGGCGCTTTTAATGCTTTTATTTATCTAATAATTTGTATTTTATCCGAAAAAGATATGATAATCGTATCTTTGGCGTCGGCAAACAAAAGGAAATTTTTATGAAAGAAGGCTATTTTAATGGAGCGGATAGTTATGACACTCCCGAAAAAAAGAGTCTCTCTTTATGGGATAAGTTTTTAAGAGGGAACAGGTTGTATTTTACCATTAAATATGTGATCATTACCATAAGGTCAAGTATAAAGGCCAAGAAGGGCATATATGATGACAGGGAGTGGGCCATATCTTCCAAATATATATTTGATTTTATTGAAAGGAGCGGAGGGCGTTTCCATATTTCCGGAATGAACAATATCAATAAGGAAGAGGAACCTGTGTTGTTTGTCGCCAACCACATGAGCACCCTGGAAACGATGATTCTACCCTGCCTGGTTTCTCCCCTGAAAAAGGTGACTTTTGTTGTTAAAGAGAGCCTTATAAAATATCCCTTATTCAAGGATATAATGCTTTCCAGGGATCCTATTGTCGTGGGAAGAGAGGATCCAAGAAAGGATCTTGAGGCTGTAATTTCCAAAGGGGTTGAACTATTGGAAAAAGGCGTATCGATAATAATATTTCCACAAAGTACCAGAAGTCCCGTTTTTGACCCCGGGAAGTTCAATTCCATGGGAATAAAGCTTGCACAGAAAGCTGGCGTAAAAGTTGTTCCGGTAGCTTTGAAAACCGATTTCTGGGGTTCCGGCAAACTGATAAAAGAGTTGGGCCCCATCTATCCGGAACTGGGGATATATTTCAAATTTGGCGAACCATTTCTTCCTGAAGGTCCCGGTAAAAACCAAAACCAGAAAGTGATAGACTTTATCCAGGAATCTTTAAGAAGCTGGAACTGATTTTGAAAAGAAGCCCCACATACTTTGATTAATTTTTTATCTTTTAAATGTGTATTTTTACCATTTATTTTTATTGTAGCAAGTTTTATTGATGACCGATAGTTTTGAAGCGAAGGGTAAAAGACTCAGATTAGTCAATGAATTAAGAAACAAAGGTATTACCGACGAAGAGGTACTTCGCGCGATGAACGTAGTTCCGAGGCATCTGTTTATTGATGATGCTTTTCTTGTCCATGCTTACGTTGACAAGGCTTTCCCGATATCGGCGGGACAGACAATATCACAACCCTATACCGTGGCGTTCCAGTCTTCGTTGCTAAAAGTCAAGAAAAGGGACAAAATTCTTGAGATAGGAACAGGTTCAGGATACCAGGCGGCTATCCTGGCGGAGATGGGGGCGAAGATATATACCATTGAGAGGTTCAGGGAACTCTACTTGAAAGCTCAGGTAATACTGAGGGAGCTGAAGTATAACTCGGTGAACTTTTTTTATGGGGATGGACATGAAGGTAAGCCGCAATACAGCCCTTTTGATGCGATATTGATAACGGCGGCGACCAAAAGTATACCCCAGCTATTGTTGGAGCAACTCAAAGTTGGGGGACGACTTGTGGCTCCGGTGGGAGGCAAGGGTCTCCAGGAGATGACGCTGGTTGAAAAAATTGCCGAGAATGAATACAAATATTCAGGTCATGGCAGTTTTGTTTTTGTACCGATGTTAACAGGAACAAAGTAATCTATTATGGAAGTATATAGTTTTGTTTTTTCGCCAATAGGGGTGAACACCTATGTTCTCGCCGACAAATCGGGCGTATGCGCGGTTCTGGATTGCGGTTGTCTTGGCAACGAGGAATCAGACAGACTGGCTCTTTTTTTCGAGAAGAAAAATCTTAAGCCCGTATTGCTGTTGAATACCCATTGCCATCCCGATCATCTCTTTGGAAATGGGATGATGCTCGAAAGGTTCGGACTCAGGAGCATTTTCCACGAAGAGGAGGAACACAACAGAAAGAATGCGGCAAGATATGCCGAGATTTTCGGTGTAACTATGGACGATCCGCCCGAAGCGGATAGATTTATTGAAGGGGGAGATACTATTAACTTAGGGGATACGGTATTGAAAGCACTGTTTGTTCCGGGACATACTGCCGGCAGTTTGGCGTTTTATAACGAAAATGACGGAGTGGTATTTACCGGTGACGCCCTGTTTGAGGGTGCAATCGGAAGAACCGATCTCCATGGCGGAAATTACGACCAGTTGATAATGAGCATAAGAAACGAGCTGTTTTCCCTTCCGCCGGAGACTATCATCTGTCCGGGACACGGTGGCGAATCGACCATCGGCATAGAAATTGAATCTAATCCATATTTTAACCAGATATGACACAATTTATTGATCGTCATAACGGTCCCCGCTCCAAGGAGATTGATGGGATGTTAAGGACTATTGGCGTTAAAAGCCTCGAAACTCTGATTGATAAAACCATACCCGCGAATATCAGGCTAAGAGAACCTCTGCGTTTGCCCCAGGCTATGTCGGAATTCCAATATCTTAATAGAATACGTCAGATAGCTTCGAAGAACAAACTTTTCAGATCCTTTATAGGACAGGGTTATTATGGTACCGCTCCTCTCTCTGTAGTAATCCGCAATGTTCTCGAAAATCCGGCCTGGTATACCTCTTATACACCATACCAGGCTGAAATCTCACAGGGACGGTTGGAGGCCCTGCTGAATTTTCAAACGATGGTATCCGACCTTACCGGTATGGTTATGGCGAACGCATCGCTGCTGGATGAGGCCACAGCTGCCGCGGAAGCGATGGCCATGAGCTATAACGCCCGTTCCAGGGCGTTGGCAAAAGCCGGGGCTACGAACTATTTTGTGGACAGGGATGTTTTTCCCCATGTGCGCGATCTTTTGATTACCAGATCGGCTCCTTTGGGTATCAATATTGTTGAGGGGGATCACTCCTCGTTTGAGGCCGACGAAAGCTTTTTTGGCGCTTTTGTACAGTACCCGGCGGCATCGGGCAAAATAGCGGATTATTCGGGCTTTGTGGAGAAACTCCATTCTGTTGGAGCCCTGGTTACTTTTGGGGCCGATATTCTGAGTATGTCCCTACTTACCCCTCCGGGCGAATGGGGCGCTGATATTGTTGTCGGCTCGGTACAAAGGTTTGGCCTTCCCATGTCGTTCGGCGGTCCACATGCCGGATATTTCGCCACAAGGGAGGAGCTCAAGAGAAATATGCCGGGAAGGCTGGTGGGCGTCTCGGTTGATGCCCGGGGAAACAACGCTTTAAGATTGTCGTTGCAGACACGCGAACAGCACATAAAAAGGGAAAAGGCTACCTCAAATATTTGTACGGCACAGGCACTGTTGGCCATAATGAGCGGCATGTACGCCCAATATCACGGACCCGACGGACTTAGGGAGATAGCGCTGCGTGTACATAAATCCGCCGTAAGGGTGGACGCCGCGCTTGAAAAGCTGGGTTATGTCCAGAATAATGATAATTATTTTGACACCTTGGATATTACTGTTCCGGCATCAGAAACTGTCGAAAAGATTAAAGAACTTGCCGTCAAGAGGGAGATAAATTTCTATTATCCATCCGAAAACAGGGTGATGCTGAGCTGCGACGAGATAACAACCGAAAGGGAGGTTGAGGCGGTTATCTCCATTTTTGCCGAGGCAGTCGGCAAAGAGAAGGTTTCTGTTGACAGGAAGAGCGGCATCGCTATTGACAGGAAATTTCTCCGCGAGTCCGCTTTCCTGACCTCCGGTGCTTTCAACAAATATCATAGCGAGACCGGCCTGATGCGTTATATAAAGAGACTTGAGCACAAGGATTTTTCGCTGGCGGATGGAATGATACCTTTGGGATCCTGCACTATGAAGCTCAACTCGGCCACCTCAATGTTCGCTATGAGTTGGCCTGAATTTGGTAATATACATCCGTTTGTTCCCGCTGATCAGGCTATGGGATACCATCAACTGATCAATGAACTGGGAGAGGCGTTGAAAGAGATTACCGGTTTTTCAGCGGTGTCGTTCCAGCCGAACTCCGGAGCGGCCGGAGAGTACGCCGGTATGATGGTCATAAGGCAATACCATATCAGCAGGGGGGAGGCCAACAGAAATACTGTCCTTATACCCGCTTCGGCGCATGGAACCAATCCCGCGAGCGCCGCTATGGCCGGAATGGACATTGTTGTGGTTGGATGCGATGAGAAAGGAAACATCGATTTAAACGATCTTAAACTAAAGGTCGATGCGAACAGCGCGACCCTGGCCGCGTTGATGATCACCTATCCCTCGACTCACGGTGTTTTTGAATCTTCGGTAATGGAGATCACTGATCTGATACATGCCAACGGAGGGTTGGTCTATATGGACGGCGCCAACATGAACGGTCAGGTTGGACTGACATCTCCGGGTGTTATTGGCGCTGATATTTGCCATCTTAACCTGCACAAGACGTTCGCCTCTCCACATGGAGGGGGAGGACCGGGAGAGGGGCCAATTTTATGTAACGATAAACTCGTTGAGTTTTTGCCTTCGCATCCGGTGGTGAAAACCGGAGGAAGCCGCGCTATATCGGCAGTTGCGGCGGCACCGTACGGCAGTGCCCATATCCTGACAATCTCGCATGCGTATATAATGATGATGGGGGCTGAAGGGTTGACCAAAGCGACAAAATATGCCATTCTTAACGCCAATTACATCTCTTATGCCCTTAAAAATCACTATAAAACTTTGTATGTTGGCGCCGAAGGGTTCGTTGCCCACGAACTGATACTCGACTTCAGGGATTTTAAGGAGAGGGCCGGAATAACCGAAGCCGATGTGGCCAAAAGATTGATGGATTACGGTTTTCACGCTCCAACATTGTCATTTCCCGTGCACGGCACTTTAATGGTTGAGCCGACCGAGTCGGAACCCCTGGAAGAGCTGGACAGGTTTATCGATGCCATGATCTCCATACATGAAGAGATTGAGGAGATAGCCAAAGGAGAGGCCGATAGGGAGAACAATGTTCTGCGTAACGCTCCCCATACCGCCCAGGTTGTAACAAGCGACGGATGGGACCGTCCTTATAGCAGGTCAAAAGCGGCCTTTCCCGGGAAATGGGCGGCCACCAACAAATTCTGGCCCGCGGTATCCAGGGTTGATGATGGGTACGGCGACAGGAATCTGGTTGTTACCAATGCCCCGCTGGACGAAAACTAATTACCGGACAATATCTTGTAATATTTAATGATTTAATAAAAAAACAGGTTGTTTAAATGATAGTTCACAAAGGATATGAAGGGTTGAAAATAGAGAAACCAGTTATAGCTCTGGGTGTATTTGACGGACTGCACAAGGGACATCAGAAACTGATGGACAGGGTTAAAACTTGTGCCGGAAAAATAGGAGGGGAGTCGGTTATTCTCACTTTTGACATCCATCCCAGAACTGTTTTGGATCCCGGTAACAGCGGCCTGTTTTTATTGACCACAACCGAAGAAAAAA
>DUOU01000279.1 GCA_012838685.1 Bacteroidota bacterium
AATGAGTTAAAATATTCCATAATAACACCCTTCCTGTTATTTGCTAAGATAAGACAATTTTCCGGACAACCGACCAGAAAAAATTAACATTTTGAAACCTGGAAACATCACATTAAAAGGGTGATTTAATGTGCATTACGATAAACTTAACAGACAGGTTACCTAAAATACCAGTCGACCGTCCTTTTTAAGCCCTCCCTGACATCACACACGGGGGTATATTTCAAGAATTTCCGGGCTTTTTCGATCGATGCGAGGGAGTGTGGAATATCTCCTGCTCTATTGGGTCCATGTTCCGGTTCTATGGCGAGTACGGCGGGATCATGGACGGCGACCCTCTCACGAATAATGTAAAACAACTCGTTAAGGGTGGTGACTTCACCATGGGCAATATTATACACTTGATTTATGGCTGATTCATCTTCAACCAAAGCGGCCAGGTGATTTGCGCGCACAATACTGTCGATATATGAAAAGTCCCTTGAATAACTACCATCACCATTGATTACCGGGATCTTATGTTCTTTGAGAAGCTTTATGAAGAGAGGTATAACGGCCGCATAAGCACCTTCGGGATCCTGTCTCCGGCCAAACACATTGAAGTAACGAAGTCCAATTACGTCAATCCCGTACAACTTGGAAAAATTTTCCGCAAAAAGTTCATCCACGTACTTGGTGATGGCGTAAGGCGATAAAGGCTTGCCGATTTGATCCTCTACCTTGGGCAAACTGGGATGATCACCATAAGTTGAGGAACTGGCGGCATAAACGAACCTCTTCACCCCTGCCTCCTTGGCGGCGAAAAGTATTTTCACGAACCCCCCGACATTCACATCCGTAGATGAGACGGGATCATTGATGGAACGGGGAACAGACCCCAAAGCAGCCTCATGAAACACAATATCGATTCCTGTCATGGAAGCGGCGCAGGTATCATAATCCCTTATATCCCCCTCAAAAAGCTTAAAATTAGGGTTATCTAAAAATTGTTCGATATTTTTTCTCCTCCCGGTGGAAAAATTGTCCAGACAAACAACTCTGTTGTCGCGCGCGAGAAACGACTCCACCAAATTAGATCCGATAAACCCGGCTCCACCGGTCACAAGAATATTTTTGCCCGACAAAAACTCCTCCATCACTGAGCGGAACACAATAAAGAGGTTTCATTCAAAACAAATTCAGCAGCCTTCCCATCCCCATAAAATGCCGGAAAGGAGAGTGATGTGGTGTCACCATTAAACTGATCAAATCCATCAATAATGGACTTAACATCGGCATCCACAAGTTTGACGGTTCCGTTGCGCACCAACTCCACCCATTCCGTCTCCTTGCGAAGCACCAACGAAGGTTTTCCAAAGAAATGAGCCTCTTTCTGGAGACCTACCGAATCGGTTATAACCATCTGGCAGTTTTTCATCAGGAAAGTCATCGCCAGATATGATATTGGCGGACGAACCCTTATATACTCGTTGGTAAGCAACTCATTATATAAATAGTCTAAATTGGCTTTCAACGACATAACCGTTCTGGGATGAAGCGGCATAACAATAACCTTCTTATACTCTTTGGCGATATGCAACAAAGTGGTGAAAATAGCCTTCAGTCTGTCAACATTTTCAGTGTTGCTCTCCCTGTGTATCGTCGCCAGGATATACTCGTTCTTGGTAATTGACATACTCTTCATTATCGACGCTTTGGTGCGTTCCGCCACGTCGGCGAAGAAGAGTGTATTATCGTACATTATATCCCCTGTCAGGAATATTTTCGGATTGTCGATAGTATATGGCGGTGAATTTTCCGGTCTAAACCCCTCCTTCATCAGGTTTTTAAATGCGGCGTTCGTCGGGGCGAACAGGAGCGTCGATACATGATCGGTCAACACCCTGTTAATCTCCTCGGAACTGTTTTTGTTGAACGACCTCACACCCGCTTCAATATGGATAACCGGGAAACGAAGCTTTGATGCCGCGAGCGCTCCGGCAAGTGTCGAATTTGTATCACCAAAGACCATTACACAATGGGGATTCTCCTTAAGCAACACCTCCTCGATACCGGCCAGCATAAGGGCGGTTTGTCTCCCATATTTGGCGGAACCCACATTCAGGTTGTATTTGGGTTTGTCCAGATTAAGTTCATTGAAAAAGACATCCGACAACTCCTTGTCATAATGCTGCCCTGTGTGTATCATCACCTCTTCGAACCTGTCGGCGAAACTGGTTTTAATGGCCCTGCTGATAGCCGAGGCGGTGATGATCTGCGGCCTAACACCGACAATCGTTATTAACTTTACCCGAGACATTCATTCAACTTTTCCGTGTTTTCCAAATATAATAAAAACAGGGGTATTATTGGCTATATTATCGGTTTTTATTTAGCATAATTAATGGCTCTTGTCTCCCTGATAACCGTAATCTTTATCTGACCGGGATATGTCATTTCATTCTGGATTTTTTTGGCTATCTCGAATGAAAGTTGTTCCGCTTCCTTATCGGTAACTTTTTCGGCGCCGACAATAACCCTTAACTCCCTTCCCGCCTGGATAGCGTAAGTCTTCATAACCCCGGGATATTGCAATGCAACGGATTCAAGTTCCTTCAGACGTTTGATATAGGATTCAACCACCTCCCTTCTGGCTCCCGGCCGCGCCCCGGAGATAGCATCGCATATCTGTACTATAGGAGCTATCAATGTGGTCATCTCCACTTCGTCGTGGTGGGCGCCAATGGCGTTACAGACCTCCGGCTTCTCCTTGAACTTCTCTGCCACTTTCATTCCAAGAATCGCATGGGGCAATTCAGGCTCATCATCCGGTACCTTTCCTATATCGTGCAACAGTCCCGCTCTCTTGGCCAGTTTGGGATTCAAACCCAGTTCAGCCGCCATGATAGAGGAGAGGTTCGCCACCTCCCTGGAGTGCATCAGCAGGTTCTGTCCGTACGAAGAACGGTATTTCATCTTACCTATCAAACGGATCAATTCAGGATGCAGACCATGAACACCCAAAT
>DUOU01000280.1 GCA_012838685.1 Bacteroidota bacterium
ATGTCAGAAAAACCCTGTCCGGCAGGGGCGGCAAAAATCCGCACTCATAGCCGAGCGACAGTAGTTTACGGATGGCCGCTTTCCCCTCCGCTCCAAGGTCAAGCGAGAAATCATTGACAAACAGTTTGATATGGGAACTTATCGCTTCGGCTTCAAGTGCCCGGGCATATTTTCTCACGAAAAAATATGTAGGAGTGACGTCGGTATACGCTCTTTCAAGGCTTCTGTTCACTATCCGGTTTACCTTGAGAGCGACATCATTTGGCAATCTTCTGTTGACGCCGATGACTCCCAACGGCAGGGGCAATCCTGTTTTGTCCTCCCAAAACTCTCCCATATCTTCCATAAGCAGCAGCCCTTTCTGTTGGTATGTGAACCTCGACTCGTGTATCAACAGTCCGATGTCCACCTCTTCGGAAAGCACGGCATCTTCGATGTCGGAGAAGAGGTATTCAACCTTATTGCGCGCATTTGGAAAAGCCATGGTAAACAGAAGGTTGGCTGTGGTGTATTTTCCGGGAATGGCTATTTTCAGTTCAGGCAGCCGATCTTTGTCGATACCATGTTTTGAGATCAACAGGGGACCGTTCCTGGATCCCAGGGCGCTACCGGAATCGAGTATCAGGTAATTGTCGGCCACATACGGATACGCGGCGCAGCTTATCTTTGTTATATCTAACTTCCCCTCTTTGGCCATCTTGTTAAGCTCCTCGGCATCAGCGGTAAGATAGTTAAACTCCAAACCTTCGGTGTCTATCCTGTGGTTGGCCATCGCCTCGAAAATAAAGGTGTCGTTAGGACAAGGGGAAAAGCCCAGAGTTAACTTCATTCTACTTCTGTCGTTTATGCTTCCGGCAAGATTTTACCTTCCGGTTGTCGTTTCAAAGTTATATAACAATATTTTATTCTAATCTAGCCTATCGAATAAAATTTTCAGGCTCAAAGCCAGGTTCTCAATTGCCAATGGGATGTTCCAAAGCGACTTGTTTCTCTCGCCCACAAGGTTTGAAACGGATCTTAAAGCAAGAAAATCTATTTTCTCGATGGCACAAATATAAGAAAAAGCGGCACCTTCCATAGTCTCTATGGCGGGATTGTACTTTTTTTCGATCCATGCGATGGTCTCTTTCCTTGTAGTGACGCGGTTTACCGTTACCGCATCGGCCAGAGTGAATCCCTCAATAAATTTTTCTTTCACACCGCCGTAACCGGCCAATCTGCCCCCGTTGAACGGAAAATCCATGGGGTCGGCCAATCCGGCTTCGAACATGTTTATGGTACCCACATCGCTCTCAATGCCGGTATCTCCGAACAGATCGGAACGGACAACCACGGTGGATCCTATCGCGGGTTCTTTTTTGTAGCTTCCGGCTATGCCGATGTTTATGGCGATGTGTGGGCGTCCGTGTTCGGAAAGTCTCTCCTTCAGCCGATAAGCGGTGGCGAAGGTTCCCGGGCCGGTGACCAACGGTTCGACCAAATGGTCGCCATAGGAAAAAAGAGCATCTTCGGAGCGTATTCCTTTGATCGACTTTAACGCCCCAATCTCCAGCTCCGTGGCCGCGACAACCAAAACTCTTCTCGACATGGCGCGAATATTGCCAATTTTCCCCGAAAAACAGGTACTTTGATATCGTTTTATAACGGTTTTTGTTTGGCCGCCGCGCGCTCGCATCGTCGTAAAAACCAAAAAACAGATGCTGTTTAAGGTTA
>DUOU01000281.1 GCA_012838685.1 Bacteroidota bacterium
AAAAGAAAAAAGTAGGCAAAAAAGAAAAAGTGTCAATAACCAGAACAACTCTACCGAATTATTTCCGGTTATTAACACTATATTGCATCATAAAAATAAAAAAATTGTATCAACTTAGAATTAACCAGTAGTGGTACTAAGAATGGGTAGTACTTTACCCATAAGCTTTTATTTTTTTATTAGTGGTATATTCTATATAATGCTATTATTCTGCACTTTATCCGTAAAAAATTGGCCTAAACAATTGTTTCTTTTTGCAAATTTTGTTGATCTAAAGCATTCCATATCTAGAATTATTCCCTCTTTTCAACAGCACAACCAAATGTATTGAATATTTTTTATTACGGAAATAAAATATCTCTATTTTTGTTTTGAGGGTAATAATTAAACTCGCGGTCGGTCGTTTTTTTATATAATACTATGCCGTACAATAGGTATATCTTGACTTTCATTGTTAGTATGCTTTGCCATTCATACTTATTGGGACAACCAACCCTTCTCCCAACTTCTACTGCTGGACAGATAATTACCCATAAATACTACACCCTTTCATATAGTGAGAATGACAAACAGCCATACTGGGTGGCCTACCTTCTTACCGGCTCAATGGTTGATGGGAACGTAAAAAGAACCAACTACTTCAGGCCTGATCCACAAGTTACAACAGGTTCGGCGGAACTGTCCGATTATAAGAGGTCAGGTTACAACAGAGGACATTTATGTCCGGCAAGAGATATGACATTTGATAGCGAAGCTATGTCCGAAACATTCTACCTGTCAAATATGAGCCCCCAGGTTCCATCATTCAATAGGGGTGTCTGGCAACAACTTGAAGGAATGGTTCGAAAGTGGGCAATTAATGAAGATTCTATTTTTGTGGTGACAGGTGGCATTATGACAAACCCGATAGGAACAATCGGAACGAATGAAGTAACCGCGCCATCAGAATTCTATAAGATAGTGCTCGATCTGACCGGAGAAAGGAAGATGATCGCTTTTATCCTTCCAAACCAAAAAGGTAAAAAATCATTTATGGATTATGCTGTATCTGTTGACAGTGTTGAGTCGGTAACAGGTATTGACTTCTTTTATAATCTTCCGGACAGCATAGAATATATCCTTGAAGGAACTATTGATAAATCCTTGTGGGGGTTCTGAAAGTCCTCGCTTTATCCCAATCAAATATGGAAATCTGCCTTATCATAAAGTATTAAAAATCAATATTAATCGCTTTTTGCATCGGGCAACAGTCGCCAGATAACAAGAATCGCGATCAATCAATAATGATTGTGAAGCCCTCCCTCTCGCTAAAAAAGTTATCTTCGCATTGGAATAGTTAAAATAGTTGGCCAATAGATCTATGACACAGAAAATGGAAAGTAGTGGTGGAATTGTTCACGGTAACGACAAAGTAATTGAGGTTGTAAATGAACTCGTGGAGTTTTATGGAACAGCTTCGGATAAGGTTGTGCAGATATTGACAGGGATCCAGAACAGGCTGAACTATTTACCTGACGAAGCTTTGATAGAGGTGGCCAGATTAACCGATATCACGCCCGGACAGATTTCAGAGATTTCCACCTTTTATCCGCAATTCAGACATAAGCCAACAGGCAGGCATATCATACAGTTTTGTGCCGGCACAACATGTTTTTTGAAAGGTTCCCGGGAGATAAAAGAGGCCTTCAGGGATTATCTGAAGATTGAAGAGAGCAAAAGTTGCTCTCCCGACAACCTGTTTTCCATTGAGGATGTCGAATGTTTGGGCGTATGCGCCATAGCGCCCGCTGTGAGGATAGGAAACGAGATTTATGGCAACCTTTCCACAGCGGATGTTGGCAGGGTTGTGGAGGGTTTCCTTGAATCGATCGAAAAAAAACCGAGGCCGGTCAATAAGTCGGCTCTTGATAACATTACCGGTGAAATAAGGGTTGGCATAGGCAGTTGTTGTGTCGCGAAGGGCAGTAAGGAGGTGCTGACGGAAATAGTGGCATACAAGGAGTCGAAAAATATTCCTGTTTTGGTGAAGCCCGTGGGGTGTACGGGAGCGTGCGGTTATACGCCTATTATGGATATAGTTTCCAATGAGGGAGACAGGAAGAGATACGTGGCGGTTACTCCCCAAGATGTCGAATCAATTATGGAGGAGAATTTTGGGGACAAGAAAAACATGGTCAATACGGTTGATGACGCAAGGGGTATTATCTCCAAAAAACTCGACGACTATTTGGCCAAACAGACCAGGATAACGACAGATACCGGAGGGATCCTCTCCCCTGTCTCGCTTAATGAATATATCTCCAAAGGTGGTTTGGAGCCGTTTAAGAGGTTGGTAAACGAAAAAAATCGTTCACTGATTATTGATAGGTTGACCTTAAGCGGATTAAAAGAAAAAAGCAGTTCCAAATTGGTTGGCGAGGAGATCTGGTCGTTAAAAACCGATGAAAACGGCTCTCACGCTATTATCTGCTATAGTGAGGAGAATGACACGGGATCTTTCAAGGATAGGATGATGCTGGAAACCTTTCCTTTCAAAATAATCGAGGGGATGTTGATTATGGGTTTGGCCGCTGACATTGGGAGGGCCATTTTTCATATTAGCGATATGTACCCTTTGGCCAAGAGGCGAATTAAGAACGCGATATCGCAATATATAAAGGCAGGATACCTGGGGTACAATATTTTGGACAGTGGCTTCTCTTTCGAAATAATCGTAATCGAGGGGCCCGGGGATTTTATGTGCGGGGAGAGGGAGAGCGAGTTCGCGGGAATGAGGGTTTTGATGTTGAGCCCCGAAACTTTTTGCGGGGTTCCCAGTGTCTTTGAAAATGGAAATTCTGACGGCAACAATGCCCGTAAAACTCCCAACACACTGATTGTAGGTTTAACCGGGAGAGTTGACACGCCGGGTGTGGTTGAAGTGGCGGAGGGAACCTCCATTGGGGTGATAATTGACCGTTTTGGCGGCGGAACGGAGAGCAAGGAAAATATTAAGGCTGTCCATATTGGGGGGTTGGCGGGATGTTTTATTCCTAAAGAGTTGTTTGATATGCCCCTGGATTATGACATATTTAGAAATAATTCTCTTTTTCTTGGACCCGGGAATATCGAGATGATCAATGAAGCCGACAGTATTGTCGATCTGACCCTTCATTTCGCCGATTTCGCCCGCAGGCAGTCGTGCGGTAAATGTGCGATATGCAGGGCCGGAACAAAAAGGATGTACGATATAATCACAAAAATAAGGGAGAAAAACTGCGCGAAAGAGGAACTGGCCGAGCTGGAGCTTCTTTGTGTCCACCTGAAAAAAGGAAGTTTGTGCGGATTGGGGAAAAACGCTCCAAATGCTGTTGTGTCGGCTCTGAAATATTTCAAAAAAGAGTTTGAAGATGGGCTTTTGGCCTGAATACTCAAAAATAAAGGTTTATGATCAAGATAAAGATAAACAACAGAACTTTTGAAGTTGAGCCGGGTCGCACGATTCTGTCGATAGCGGAAGATGGAGGGATAAAAATTCCGACACTTTGCCACTACCCGGGCATCGAAGAGGATGCCTCCTGTCTGATCTGCTCGGTCAGGAACAAACGGGATGGGACATTTACCCCCGCATGCGCCACGATAGCTGAAGATGGGATGGAAATAGATACAAAATCCAAAGAGGTTATAGAATATAGAAAGAGGATAATCCGATTGATTTTGATGGAACATAGGGCTGAATGTGAGGCTCCGTGCAGGGTGTCTTGTCCGTTTGGGCACGATATCCCATTGTTGAACAGATATTTATCTGAGGGCAAAATAAAGGAGGCCCTGTCGTTGCTGGTATCCGAAACCGGGGATAAGCCCCTTCACTGCCCGGAGTGCGAGGCTTTCTGCGAAACCAATTGTCGCAGGGGTTCTATCGACTCCCCTATCTCTATCAGAAATATTCGTATGTTTTTGTCTTCCAGGCTCGAAGAGACTTCAATAAAACCGGACGACCAGTCGCGACCGGACAATGAATATAAAAAGTTGTTCAGCTCCAAAATTACGGCACTGACGGCCGCTGAATTGTCGGAGTGGTTGAAAGAGTGCGAAGATACTACAGAACGTTACAGGGAAATCGGAGATTACCTCACTGCCGGTTATGAGGCCAAAAACTGCATGCATTGCGATTGCAGGGCGGCCAACGATTGCGGATTAAGGGAGATAGCCGCCCAGTTGGGCGTTACCGACCCCCCTGAAAAATTTGACTCCCTTCCAATAGAGAAAAAAATAAACCGAAACGCCAATTTGGTTTTTGAAAGGGCAAAATGTATTAAGTGCGGTCTTTGCGTGAGAGCGTGCAATGATCTGGACGGCAGGGTCGCATTGACATATCTGAACAGAGGTCTGGACCTGATCGTTTCTGAGCCTATAGGTGTCGATTTTCGTTATATACATAGCGAAAAAGCGGACATTTATTCCAACATTTGTCCTACCGGCGCGCTCAGAAAAATCAAATAAATCGCAACTTTAATAACCTTGCGAAAAGAATCAATTAAACCTGTGAATTTTGTTTATCAGCGAGAAAGAAAATGAATGTTAAAATCGAACAGAGTTGGAACTCGAAACTAACGGATGAGTTTAATAAACCCTATTTCAAGGAATTGACCGATTTTGTCAGGGAAGAATATTCCAAAAAAACAATATATCCTCCCGGTGGGCTTATCTTCAATGCCTTCAATATGTGTCCGTTTGACAATGTAAAGGCAGTTATTATCGGCCAGGATCCTTACCATGGACCCCAACAGGCACATGGATTGTGTTTCTCGGTCAGGGAGGGCGTTGAGATTCCCCCAAGTTTGAGAAACATCTATAAAGAGATTGAAAATGATCTTGGAATCAAGCCATTGGCTTCGGGAGATCTGACCAGGTGGGCTATACAGGGGGTGTTGTTATTGAACGCGACGCTAACCGTTGAGGCACACCGTGCGGGATCACATCAGGGAAAGGGTTGGGAGCGATTTACAGATTCCGTTATTTCATTGTTAAACAGAGAAAAAGAAAACCTTGTTTTTTTTCTTTGGGGAGCCTATGCGCAGAGAAAAGGAGAGGTAATTGATCGCGACAGGCATCTTGTCCTGGAATCTGTCCACCCCTCGCCTTTATCGGCCTCAAGGGGCTTCTTTGGAAACAACCATTTCAGCAGGTGCAACAATTACCAAAAAATGGCCGGCAGGGAACCAATAAACTGGGAATAACCGGTCAAGTCGTCTTTTTTGTAGTTAACCCGGTCAATTCTTTGACGAACATACCTTTCTTTTTGACTAAAAATATATGTTATATACATTCTATCTCTATTTTTATTAGCCTATTAAATAAAATATGAGCGGCGATAATTATTATATGCAGGGAACAAACAACACGCCGAAAATTGATTTTAACGGTGTTACCGGCGAGTTGCTTTTAGAAGGTCGTTCCATGCCCTCCAACTCTATTGGGGTTTATGGCGAGGCGTATGAATGGATAACCAGGTACGCTGAAGATCCAAGGCCGACAACAAACTTTAGAATGAACCTTGACTACTTCAACACTTCATCTGTTATATGGATATCCAAGATGATCAAGGTTTTGAGCAATATGGAGTTCCCTGACTATACATTGATGCTTTATGTCTATCTGGACATAGAAGATGTTATTGAACTGGACCCCCAGGATGTGGTTGATCTGTTGACACCTATGTTCGATTTCAATAAAGAGCCAACGGTTAACCTCTGCATAAAGCTCTGTGGCCTGGACTCCAACGGAAAAGTTATAAAAGAATCTGACGTATTGCTCTGATAACGGACAAAACTGTTATCTTCGTTTTTCATCGAATACTTTATTTTTTGTTTAAATGGTACTAACTTAGTACCTTAAAACTATTGTTATGAGGGCAATTCTTTTATCGATAATTTTAATGCTACCCATTATGAAATGTTCTTCGCAAGAGATTTCTAAAGAGAGACAACCGTACGCTGCCGGGAGGTTTTACACTTCGGATCGAAAAGAACTTGTAGCGGAGCTTGATGCGTTGTTCGACGAGTGCCTAAAAGTGGAAGCACCTGGTTTGGCCCGGGCCATTATTGTTCCCCATGCCGGCTATGTATATTCAGCTAGTGTCGCCGCCTCCGCCTTCGCCACTACTCCCAAAAAAGGATCGTACAAAAATATTTTTATAATCGGATCCACGCATGTTATGGGATTCTCCGGAGCATCTGTCTATGAATCAAAAGAATATGTTACTCCTTTGGGAGTTGCTACCACTAATCGCATGATTACAGGCAAGTTGAAAGAATCGGCTCTTTTTGCTTTTCCTGAACATTTACATGATAACGACCATGTAATTGAGGTTGTTATACCTTTTATTCAAAACTATTATGAAGATAATCCCCAAATAATTCCGATTATTGTCGGGACTGACGACAGGAACACGATCAAGAAAATGGCGGAGACATTGAGACCTTGGTTCACTCCGGAAAATTTATTCGTGATAAGCAGCGATTTTTCGCATTATCCCTATTATGACGATGCTGTTGTGGTTGATAGCCTTACGGCGGAAGCGTTGATGTCGGCCAATCCGGACCAATTCTTGAAAGTGCTCAGGAATAATTCGTCGAAAAGGATTCCGGGTCTGGCTACAAGCATGTGCGGCTGGTCGTCGGGTCTTCTTCTTCTGGATATGATCCAGGGAAGCCCCGGTTTAGACTTTAAAAAGATTGACTACCAAAATTCAGGCGACTCCCGGTATGGCGACAAATCGGGTGTTGTCGGTTATAACGCTATCGGACTGTATGAAAAGGGGAATCTGTTTGATAGTGAGCTGTTATTTACCGATAAAGAGAAGGAGGAACTGTTTAGAATCGCCAGATTGTCGATAGAATCATGGCTTAACAACAGGAGATATCCAACAATTGATGGATCGGGCATAAACCAAAAATTAAAAGAAAAATACGGCGCGTTCGTGACGTTGAAGATAGATGGGGTATTAAGGGGGTGTATAGGGAAATTCGTTTCAGACGATCCTCTGTATAAGGCAGTAAGTGAATCGGCCATATCATCCGCCTTCAGTGATCCCCGTTTTCCCCAACTGACAAAGGATGAATACCCGAACATTGATATTGAAATAACTGTCTTGGGGCCAATGAAACGTATTTATGATAAAAACGAAATTGTTTTGGGCAGGCATGGGGTATATATCAGGCAAGGGTCAATGGCGGGCACATTATTGCCCCAGGTAGCGATTGAAAACGGTTGGGACGTTGACGAGTTCCTTGAGTATACCTCCCAATATAAGGCGGGAATCGGACGTTCCGGATGGAAGAGAGCGGAATTGTATATCTATGAAGGGGTGGTTTTCGAAGAAAAAAGATAGGGTCAATACGGATCCGCGTATTGGTTTGAGCCTGTTTATAATAGGCGCAGTTAGCTGCTCTATTCAGTTGTTATTCATGAAAGAGGCTATGAACATTGCCGGTGGCAATGAGCTGATAGCCGGTGTTTTTATGGGAACATGGCTGATAATGTCGGCTTTAGGCGCCTGGCTGGGAGGAGACACCAAAACAACCAATCTTAGGAGCATCAACCTGTTATTTTCCTTCTCCCCGGTAGTCTCGCTTTTATTTCTACTGGTCGCTTCCACCTCTTTTGTGCATCCTGGAGAGACGATGTCCTTTTTCAAGTCGCTTATCTTTACTCTGGTTATTACCGCTCCCATCTGTATAGCATCAGGATATGCCTTTATCAAGCTTGTTGAGCTATCTGTTTTGGTAAACAGGTCGGTGCCCGGCAAATCCTTTGCCATGGAGACTCTGGGCGGAATACTCGCGGGTATATTGATTTCAATTGTCTCTTCCGGGCTTGTCAATACCTATCTTTTGATCCTGCTGACCATATTGCTCTCATTTTCCTTCACAATCCTGACTTTTTTCATATACGACAAAAGAAAAAAAACTCACTTCAGAATTTTTATGGCTCTGTTGGGAGCGACTCTTATAATCATCAATCCCGATCTCCTTATCCGAAACATTTTAATGGGCGGAGTTGATATTGTTTCAACGAAGGACACCCCATACGGCAACATATCTGAAGGAAGGTATGGAGGGGAAACCAACCTCTTTTATGATTACAGACTTGTTGCCTATTCCAACGATATTATGGAACGCGAAGAGGATATACACTTCGCTATGCTACAGGATAGGACCATTAAGGATGTATTGCTCATATCGGGCCCATTAAGTTCCAGATTGAAAGAGTTGTCGAAGTACTATTTGACATCGGTCACATTTATGGAGAGGGATCCCGGACTCATCAAAATAGCCGAAGAGGAGGAGGAGTATTCGCGTTCGTACGACCTTAATATAAAGAATATCGACGCTTTCAACGGAATTAAGCTGGACAGTTCCAAATATGACGCGATCATTTCGTTGGTGCCCCCACCCTCTTCCCTCTCTTTGAGCAGGTTCTACTCCTTGGAGTTTTTTAAAAACGCCAAAGCGAGGATGACAGGCGATGCGGTTTTTTTATGCGCCCCGGGACCGGGCGAAGATTATTTCGGCGATGAGGCCACCAAACTCTATTCATCGATATATAACGCTCTTAAAAAGGTTTTTTTGAATGTATCTCCCGTACTTGGCAACAAATTATATTTTATAGCTTCCGACGGGCCGCTCTCCGTCTCTTTTTCCATGTTATCAATAGAGAGTGGGATCGAAAATCAATATGTCAACAGCTATTATTTTATCGATGAATTAACCGAGGAGAAAAGCGGGCAAATTGTCAAGAATATTGATAAAAAGGTGAGAATAAACAGGATAAGCAATCCAATCGCCAGTTACTATTATCAACAGTACAGCCTGAGCAAGGATACCAACAGGATTACAATTGCCTTGACCATTATTGTCCTGGTTTTCGCCTTGCCCGTGATTGCCTTCAGAAGAAAAAACATTTATATGTATTTTTCATCGGCCGCTTTATCCGGTTTTGAAATAATTATACTGTTCATGTTGCAAATAACAGTGGGAAACATGTATCAAATTACAGGCGCTGTTGTCGCGACAATAATGGCAGGTTTAGCTTTGGGGGCGATTATCGGGATAAAATCCATTTCCAAGATAGATATAAGGAAAAGAATGTCGGGCATAGCGTTATACTATGCTCTGATCGCTCTTCTATTTCCGTTTATCGTTTCGATAGCGGATAAAAAGATATCAACAATTCTGATTGTCTCGCTCTCCTTCCTGCCCTCGATATTCACGGGCCACCTTTTCAGGGAACTGACAATAAACAATGGAAAGGGAAAGGCCACATCAAACACCTATAGCGCCGATCTTGCCGGTTCGGCCATAGGTTTTATACTGATCTCCGCGGTTGCTGTCCCGCTATTGGGGCTCCAACTGACAATAATTTTACTTTCATTGATGCTATTTATGGGTATTTTTGTTGGCAGCATCAAATAAGATACAAGCCGGATTTTTATCCGTCACTATTTATAATTAAATTTGGTCTCGTATGAACGACATGAAAAATTTAGCCTATAATATCGAAAGAGGACCATTTATCAGAAGTTTTTTGGCCGCATCCGCGGGAATGTTCTGTTTTTCCAGGGGCCTGGCGGCCGATAACCTATATGATAAGGTTGGAAAGCGAAACACAAAAGAAGCTTTATTTTGGGACAGTTCCGCGAGAGGCGTTCAATGTACCCTTTGCCCGAATCATTGCGTGATATCTGAAAGGAAGGCAGGTTTATGTGGCGTGAGAAAAGTCAGTAATTCCCGACTATATACCATCTCTTACGGGAACCCATGCACAGCGAACATAGATCCTATAGAGAAAAAACCCTTGTACCATTTTATGCCGGGCAGCAGAACCTTTTCCATAGCCACTGCCGGATGCAATCTCGCATGTTTGAACTGCCAGAACTGGACCATTTCAAAGGTAACCCCCGATGAAACCAATAATTACGACCTTATGCCCGAAACTGTGGTTAACAGGGCTGTTTCCGGAAGATGTTCGGTGATCGCCTATACCTATACCGAACCGGTCACATTTTTTGAATATGCCTATGACACCGCCGTTATAGCCAAAGAAAAAGGGCTTAAAAATATTATCAAATCATCGGGTTATATTAACCCTGAACCACTAAGGCAATGGTGCGAAGTGATGGACGCGGCGAACATTGATCTGAAAGCGTTCAATAACGAAACATATTTGAAATTGTCGGGCGTCAGGCTTCAGCCGGTTTTGGATACTCTTAAAATTTTGAAAGAGAATGGAGTGTGGCTTGAGATCACAAATCTTGTGATTCCCTCATGGACAGATAATCTTGACGAGATCAGGGATATGTGCAAATGGCTGACAGATAACGGATTTTCCGACGCTCCCCTTCATTTCAGCCGTTTTCACCCCATGTACAAACTCAACCAACTTCCGCCAACCCCTGTGGAAACTCTTTTTGAGGCGGCCAGCATAGCGACAGAAGAGGGCATTAAATTTGTCTATATCGGCAATGTTCCCGGAAATGACAAAGAGGATACGAAATGTCCTAAATGTGGCGCGGTTGTTATTGAGAGACAAGGTTACTCCATATTATTGAAAAACATTGCGGACGGTAAATGTATATCATGTGGAGAGATTATCCCCGGTGTTTTCAATTAATTAAAGGTCCCATGTTACCCGAAAAATGTTTTAAATCTTTATGAAGCAATCTGAAGCTAAGGAGAGGATTTTGAGGTTAAGGGAGGAACTCTCAAGACATAACGACCTTTATTACAGGCAAAACAGTCCGATTATTTCCGATTTTGAGTATGATATACTGATGAATGAACTGGAGACCCTTGAGAAGAAATATCCCCAGTTTATTTCTGAAGACTCCCCCACCCTGCGCGTTGGTGACGACACTAACAAGGATTTTGGCCAGTACAGCCATAAATATCCCATGCTTTCACTTGGCAACACCTATAATGAGGGAGAACTTAGGGACTTTATAGATAGGGTTGACAAACTTACCGATGGGCCGGTCCAATTTGTTTGTGAGCTTAAGTTTGACGGGGTGTCTATAAGCATAACTTACGTTAACGGCAAATTGTTCAGGGCACTGACCAGGGGAGATGGGGTTAAGGGGGACGATGTGACGTTAAACATCAAAACGGTGAAGAATCTGCCCCACATAATACAATATGACAGCGTTCCACCGGAATTTACCGTCAGAGGTGAAGTTGTCATGACCAGGGATGTTTTCAACAGATTGAACGACGAAAGAGTCTCCGAGGGAAATGAACCTTTCGCGAATCCCCGCAACGCTGCCGCGGGTACCATTAAAACCCTGGATCCAAAAGTTGTCGCTTCCCGTGATCTGACCTGTCTGGTTTACCATCTCCTGACTGACAAGGAGATACACGAAAACCATTTCGACAATCTTATGGAAGCCAAAAAATGGGGTTTTGAAGTGCCTGGCAGTCTGGTGGTTTGTAGCAATATAGATGAGATACTGAAATTCATAAACTATTGGGAAAAGGAGAGAGAAAATTTGCCTTATGACATTGATGGCATTGTGATCAAGGTCAACTCACTTTCCGTTCAGGAGAAGTTGGGATACACATCAAAAAATCCCCGTTGGGCGATCTCTTATAAGTTCAAGGCTGAACAGGCCGCGACCAGGCTTATATCTGTGTCGTTCCAGGTTGGTCGTACCGGAGTTGTCACCCCCGTAGCCAATCTTGAGCCAATTCTTTTGGCGGGCACAACAGTAAAAAGAGCCTCACTTCACAACGCCGATCAGATAGAGTTGCTGGATCTCCATATTGACGACACTGTTTTTGTGGAAAAGGGAGGCGAGATAATACCAAAGATAGTTGGAGTGGACCATTCGCTCAGAAACGACAATCCGGACAAAGTTTTATTTATCCCAAACTGTCCCGAATGTGGAACAGAATTGGTAAGGAACGAGGACGAAGCGAACTATTTTTGTCCCAATTATCTGCATTGTCCCCCACAGATCAAAGGTAGAATAGAACATTTTGCCGGTAGAAAAGCGATGGATATTGATGGAATTGGGGAGAAGATTGTTGATCTGCTCTACAGTAAAGGTCTGGTGGTTAATTACGCCGATCTTTATGACTTGTCGTATGATCAGATAGTTGTTCTGGAGGGGTTTCAGGATAAATCGGCATCAAACCTTATCAACAGTATCCAAAGATCAAAAGCGATGCCATATAACCGACTTCTCTTCGCTTTGGGTATCAGACATGTTGGTGAAACTGTCGCCAAAACGGTGGCTAAAAACTTCAACACCATTGATAAGCTTATAAACGCGACACCGGAACAACTTATGGAGATAGACGAGATAGGGCCAAAAATAGCCTCCAGTATTGTCAATTTCTTCGCTGATCAGGAAAATCTGGCCATTATCGACCGTCTAAGAAAGAAAGGGTTGATGTTTGGGGAGAGCAAAGGAGAAGAGAAAACTGTGAGCAACATACTTAAAGGCAAGACTGTTGTGATATCGGGAACATTTGAAAAGCATTCCAGGGAAGAGTACAAGGAGATTATAGAAAAACATGGGGGTAAAAACGGCTCATCGATATCGTCCAACACATCTTTTGTGCTTATAGGATCCAATATGGGACCGGCAAAAAAGGAAAAAGCAAATAAATTGGGCGTTTCTTTGATGAATGAAATAGAATTCCTGAAATTAATTGGAGAATATTAATAAATATAGGTTGTTAGCTTAAACAAAATAAATTACGTTTGTGGAATGAAACTCTTTGGGAAATTCAGGCTGAACATCGGGAACCGTTTGCTTCGCAAAAAGATAGATACTAATAGGAGAACTGTTTCATACTCAAATATTGATAATGTCAGGAATATTGGAGTAGTTTGGGACGCGAGCGATCCGAAAGAGTTTAAAAATATATCCGCGTTCTATACAAAAATGGGACAAAGAGGGATCAATGTAAAGGTAATTGGGTTTTATGATCAAAAGGTGTTGCCCGGAGAGTTCACGGCAATTCATTATTTTACATGTTTGAAAAGAGATGACTTGAGTTTTTTTTTCAAACCCTTGACACCTGAAAGCGAGACATTTATTGATGAAAAATTTGATGTTTTGATAGATATTAACTTTAAGAATGTTTTCCCGTTGCGTTATATTACATCGATGTCGCGGGGTTCTATGAAAGTGGGGCTCTACAGGGAAGGAGATTCGGCTCCGTTCGATCTTATGATAGATCAGCGCGAGCCTACCGTGGAGGAGTATCTTGAACAGGTTATTCATTACCTTGAAATGATAAACAATACAACGGATTAAATCTATTTAGATAATATGGAGAATTTTATGGGGACGGGTGTCGCGATTGTAACGCCCTTCAAAAGTGACACCAGCATCGATTTCAACGCTTTCGGGAAAGTTGTGGAACATGTTATTGAAGGAGGCGTAAATTATATTGTTGGTTTGGGGACTACAGGCGAGGCCACTACCCTGTCAAAAATCGAGAAACAGGCAGTAATAACTTTTCTTGCAGATTCAATAGGAAAGCGGGTTCCACTTGTAATTGGCATTGGGGGAAACAACACACAAGAGATAATTAATTTTATAAAAGAGACCGATCTCTCCGGTGTAGACGCGATTTTATCGGTTGCCCCATATTACAACAAACCCGCACAGAGGGGGCTTTACATGCATTTCAAGACTATTGCCGGCGCTACTACACTACCTGTAATTATTTACAATGTTCCGGGCAGGACTTGCAGCAATATTTCAGCGGAGACCTGTATTGAACTGGCCAAAACATGCGAAAATATTGTCGGTGTCAAAGAGGCTTCGGGTAACCTGAAGCAGATCATGGAGATAATCAGGAATAAACCAAAAAACTTCCTTGTTATATCCGGTGATGATTCCCTGACTATTCCAATAATAGCGGTTGGAGGTTCCGGACTGATATCAGTTATTGGCAACGCTTATCCTTCACAGGTGTCCAGTATTGTCTCACAAGCGTTGAAAGGTAATCTTAAAATTGCCAGGGAGACACAGTTCAAGCTTTTGGAGATGACTGACCTGATGTTCGCCGAGGGCAACCCCGCGGGCATCAAGGCACTGTTGTCTTCCATGGGGTTAATTGATAACGTATTGAGACTGCCACTGGTCACCGTATCGGACCAGTTAATGGAGAAGATAATAAAAGCAGGAAAAGTAACTTAAAAAACTGTTCTATACGGATGCGGAGACTCTGGCGGGATCACCCTCCGCCACCCTCCCGTGGCAATGCTTGTATTTTTTGCCACTACCACAAGGACAAGGTTCGTTTCTTCCCACCTTTTTCTCGATTCTCACCGGTTCAACCTTTTTGTTCTTTCTTGGGTCGCCATCACCTCCGGCACCGTATTGGGAGAAGTCGCTTTTCGAGGTTTTCAGATTTTCGATCTGACGCCTTCGTTGGGCCTCCCTCACCTGATCCGTGTCCTGGGTTGGAATCCTTCCTTTCATCAAAGTGCCGGCGATATCCTTGTTCATTCTGATCAGCATATCCTTAAAAAGGTCGTATGACTCAAGTTTATATATCAACAGCGGATCCTTCTGTTCATAAGTCGCGTTTTGAACCGATTGTCGCAGTTCATCCATCACTCTCAGATGTTCTTTCCATGAATCGTCAATAGATGCCAGAACAACCGTTTTCTCGTAAGCTTTTGAGAGCTCCTTCCCTTCCGACTCTACCGTTGCTTTCAGATTGGTGATCACCTGGAAGACCTTCACCCCATCTGATACGGGAACTACCACGTTTTCATACTGATGCGACATCCGTTCATAGACATTCTTGAGAACGGGATAAGCCTGTTCGGATATGGCCTCCTCCTTGCGTTTATATGTATCAAGCACTTTGGCATATACAACATCGGCCAACTCTTCGGCCGTGTTTTTTTGAAATTCCGCCTCGGAAACGGGCGAATCCATTGAAAATGACCTTATCAGATCGAAGTCAAAATTTTCATAATCATTTGACTCATGATATGTTTCTACCAAGTTTAGCACCACATCATACATTGAATTGGCGATGTCTACACTCAACCTTTCACCCAATAAGGCGTGTCGGCGCTTTTTGTAGATGACCTCCCTCTGAGAGTTCATCACATCATCATACTCAAGGAGTCTTTTCCTGATTCCAAAGTTGTTCTCTTCAACTTTCTTTTGTGCCCTTTCAATGGATTTGCTTATCATTGGATGTTGGATCATCTCTCCCTCCTTCAATCCGAGTTTATCCATTATACCGGAAATTCTTTCGGAACCGAAAAGACGCATAAGATCATCTTCCAACGAAACAAAGAATATCGATGATCCGGGGTCTCCCTGTCTGCCGGAACGACCTCTCAACTGCCTGTCAACGCGGCGGGATTCATGGCGCTCCGTTCCAATAATAGCCAGTCCACCCGCCTCTTTTACCTCAGGAGTAAGTTTAATATCGGTTCCCCTACCGGCCATGTTCGTGGCTATGGTAATCGCGCCGCTTTTACCGGCTTCGGCGACTATCTCCGCTTCGCGTTGATGCATCTTGGCATTAAGTACGTTATGCTTGAGACCCTTCATCTTTAGCATACGACTTAACAGTTCGGATATTTCCACGGATGTTGTTCCCACCAGTACCGGCCTGCCTTTTTTGTTCATATCGACAATTTCAGCGATAACCGCGTTGTACTTCTCCCTTTTTGTTTTATAGATAACATCGTCCATATCGTTCCTGATAACAGGTTTGTTGGTAGGGATAACCACAACATCCAGTTTATAAATATTCCATAACTCACCCGCCTCTGTCTCCGCGGTTCCGGTCATGCCGGCCAACTTATGGTACATCCTGAAATAATTCTGGAGCGTTATTGTAGCGTATGTCTGCGTAGCCGCTTCAACTTTTACGTTTTCCTTGGCCTCAATAGCCTGGTGCAGGCCATCGGAATAGCGTCTGCCATCAAGAACGCGACCAGTCTGTTCATCAACAATCTTGACTTTATTGTCCACAACAATGTATTCTATATCCCTGTCGAACAATGTATATGCTTTTAATAACTGGGACATTGTGTGGACTCTTTCGGATTTCACCGCGTAATCCTGAAGTATTTCGTCCTTTTTCAACAGTTTTTCCCTCTCGGAAAGTCTGGCTTTTTCGAGTTCCGCTATTTGTGAGCCCACATCCGGCAAAACAAAAAAACTGGCATCCTCAACCGATGTGGAGATAAGGTCCAACCCCTTATCGGTAAGCTCGATGGAATTGACCTTTTCGTCAATTATAAAGAACAGTTCATTTGTCACCTTGGGCATCTCCCTGCTATTGTTCTGCATATAGAAGTTTTCCGTCTTTTGCAACAATGATCTGATACCCTCTTCCGAAAGGAACTTTATCAATGCGCTGTTTTTGGGCAGACCTTTGAAGGCGCGTAACAAGAGAAAGCCCCCTTCCTCGTTATTGCCCTCGCCAATAAGTCTCTTGGAGTCGACAAGTATCTGTGTGACAAGCTTGCGCTGAGCGGAGACAAGTCGCTCTACCTTAGGCTTCAGTTCGTCAAACTGGCTTGTATCGCTTTTTGATGTGGGGCCTGAAATGATCAATGGCGTACGCGCATCATCTATCAAAACGGAGTCAACTTCGTCCACGATAGCGTAATTGTGCTTTCTCTGGACAAGATCCTCCGGATTTATGGCCATATTGTCCCTTAGGTAATCGAAGCCAAACTCGTTGTTGGTTCCGAAAGTAATATCGGCATCATATGCTTTTCTTCTTGCTTGTGAATTGGGTTGGTGCTTATCTATGCAGTCAACGGTAAGTCCGTGAAACTCATAAATAGGCCCCATCCATTCAGAGTCGCGTTTCGACAGATAGTCGTTTACCGTAACAACATGTACTCCCCTACCCGCCAGTGCGTTGAGGAAAACGGGAAGTGTGGCTACAAGTGTTTTACCCTCACCGGTGCTCATCTCCGCTATTTTGCCTTTATGGAGGGCAACTCCACCGATAAGCTGCACATCGTAATGGCACATATCCCAAAAAATTGGGTTACCACCGGCAATCCAACTGTTGTTCCAGTAGGCTTTATCCCCTTTTATTGCAATATTTTCCCTTGTTGAAGCCAGCTCCTTGTCATAATCCAATGCCGTTACTTCAAGTTCTTTGTTTTCCTTGAACCTTTTAGCGGTCTCCTTAACTATGGCGAAAGCCTCGGGAAGGGATTCATCGAGAATGATCTCAAGCTTTTCGGCTATCTCATTTTCAATTTTATCTATTTTATTGTAGTACTCCTCTTTGACATATACGTCAACTTCGTTATCCGCTTGGGTTTTCAGTTCCTGTATCTGTGACTCTTCCTTCGATACATATTCCCTGATCCTCTTCTTGAGGTCAAAGCTCTTCTCACGAAGCTGATCGTTTGTGAGACCAACTATTTTTTCGGATTCAACATGGATTTTGTTTACGTATGGGGTAATCTCCTTGATGTCCCTTTCATACTTATTACCAAGAAACAGCCCCAGAACTTTAGTTATAATGCTCATCTCAATACTCAAATATTATACAAAGTACAAAAATAATGCAATATTCGGAAGATTCACACCAATAGCCAATTGTTTTGTCTCTTCCGCCTATCGGTCCGGACTACTGGCCGGTTAATGGCAATATTGGATATGGAGAGCGGCTACATTGTCTGTTTTTTTTTGTCCAATATTGCCGTACCGTTTCAAAATGGCCCACTAATAGTTATTTTTGTATAATTATCGCGGAAGGACAACGCATGTCGGGTATAGTTTGTTATAAAGAAAAAGCATACTCATTGCCAAAAACAGAAAAAATATTAGCTTCGTTGGCTCCTCATGGCCCATCTGGGCTTTATAAAACAAGTTAAAAAAACGAAAAGATGAAAACCTATATTTGTGACAATGTTCTCGTGCCTCTAAGATGCGCTCCTTCCCACAAATCCGAGATGGAGAGCCAAATGTTGTTCGGAGAAAAATATGTGATTACCGATAAAATTCTTAACTGGTCAAAAATTGCCCTTTTAAATGACAATTGTGAGGGTTGGATAGACACAAACCATCAGATACCTCTTGAATTTAATTTTACAGGGAAACCAAGTACGATCAACAAACCTCTTGTTTGCCATAAAGATGACAATACCACGATGGTTTTAGTACCTGGAAGCGAAATATACTCTCCCGACTATATTTCCAACTCTTTTTATATCAATAATATAAAATATAACGCGGAACCCTCTTTCAATGAAAGCTGGACAGTGCCTTCAGGAACGCCGGCCGATACCGCTCTCGGTTTTATCAATGCGCCATACCTTTGGGGAGGAAAGAGTTATTTGGGTATTGATTGCTCCGGCCTTACCCAACTTGTCTGCAAAATTCATGGAATTCATCTGCCAAGGAACGGCTCAAAGCAAGTTTTGCACGGTAAGGAGGTAAGTTTTCTTGGGGAGGCCCGTAAAGGCGATCTGCTGTTTTTTGACAATCCGAAGGGAGAGATTTCACATGTGGGGCTTCTTGTCGATACTGGCTTGATAATCCATGCGTCCGGAAGGGTCAGGATAGATGTTGTTGACCATCAGGGAATATTCAGGAAAGAGTTTGGGCAGTACTCACATAAACTGAGGATTATCAAGAGGATGTTTGATTGAATTACCGAAAATAACGCATCAAGGAATATTCCAGTATTTTTTCCTGGGGCTCAAATGGCCTGATATCGTCCAACCCCAGTCGTTCCACCGCGATATTGACAAGTTCATTTTCCGGAATTTCCCCACTGTTTCCAAAAAACCTCCCGGCATCCATCAAGGCTCTTAAGGGAACCATTCCAACCAGTTCAGAACCGGTAACCTTCACTCCATGTTCTGAGGCCAGTTTAACCACTTCATTGTAAGCGATATGTACAGGTGTAACATCTATATTGGTCAGGTTCATCGATACTTGTGCCCTTTTATACTGTTCCATATACCAGCCAATGGCCTTTACATTTTTCAGTCTGCCGGGTATCCTGACTTTTTCTCCGTTATCCATGGAGATTACTTTGCCGCTTTCCCTGATGTTTTTGGCTATCTCTTCGGCGATTTTAAGGGAACCAGTGTCAAGGTTTACATTGAAAGCGACCAAAAAATTTCTGGCGCCAACCACGGTTGCCCCACTTTTCGCGTTAAACTTATCCGGACCATAATCGGGTTTCCATATGGGATTGTTCAGCTTGTCCTCCAACCCTTCATATTCACCGGCCCTACAACTGGCCAGATCGCGCTTTAACGCTGAAAAGGCCGAGTTTTCATAGCAATAGACCGGAATATCCAGTTCGGTGCCGATTCTCTTGGCCACCCTCCTGGATAAAGCGACAGTCTCCTCCATAGATATTCCCGATATCGGAACGAAAGGCAGCACATCGCATGCGCCGATTCTCGGATGTTCCCCATGGTGGGTTCTCATGTCGATCAATTCTGAAGCCTCCTTGACGGTTATGAACGATGCTTTTGATACGGCATCAGGCGTGCCGACAAAAGTTATGACAGTGCGGTTGGCGTCGAAACCCGGATCAATATCCAAAACTTTTACCCCTTTGACCTTGGCGATCCTGTCCGCTATTGCCCAAACAAGATCAAGATCCCGACCTTCGCTGATATTGGGGATACACTCTACAATTCTCTTCATCTATAAAATTATCGTCCGCAAATATTTAAAGCACATATTTACTGAATATGCCCACAATATAACGAAAATCAAGGCTTTTTATCTGTTTTTGCCGATATAGATGACAAAAACTCAAATGCAATTATTATTTTTATACGATTTGGCTGGACCGGATCCTTGGGAGTCATCCGGCATATTAAAAACAAAAACTAAAAAGATGAAAAAATCACTGACTGTTATATTGTTGCTTTTTCCGGCACTGCTCCTGTTTTCCCAGGAAGAGAGGGTAAAAACAGGATGGAAATTTGGAGGCGCTCTTCCGGCGGTCACATTTGACACCGATCTGGGATTCCAGTATGGAGCGCTGGTAGAATTTTTCAACTACGGCGATGGCAGTAACTACCCCGGTTATTCCGATCATATTTATATCGAAGGGTCGAGGTTTACAAAAGGGAGTGGCATATATAGGTTGATGTTTGAATCCGATCACCTCATTCCAAATGTGGATTGGTCGAGTGACCTCAGTTATTTGCCCGATAAGGCGGCACACTTTTACGGCTTTAACGGATATGGGTCGGTTTTCAACAAAGAGTGGATGGACGAAGGGAGCGCCGAATATAAAACCAGGATGTTTTATAGGTACCAACGCAACCAGTTCAGGTTCAAAAACGATTTTCAAGGTTCTTTGGCGGGTAAAAACTTTAAGTGGAACGCCGGCTTTGCCTTCCAGAATTTCGCGGTAAGTCCGGTTGACATTGAAAAATTGAACAAAGGAAAAGATCCGGAAGATTTGTTGCCCGATGTTAACGGATTATTTGATATTTATAAAGACCTTGGAATTATTCCCGCAGATGAATCGGATGGAGGGTGGGTAAATTCCCTTAAAGTTGGTCTGTCATGGGATAGCAGGGACAACAAACCCAACCCAATGAAAGGCGTATGGACAGAACTGGGCATTGAGGCCGTTCCCGGATTTTTGGGCAATGAATCCAGTTTTTCAAAATTCTATCTTACGCATAGACAATATTTCACATTGATTGAAAACGACCTTTCCCTTGTTTACAGGGTTGGATATCAGGCTACGCTTACTGGCCATGCCCCGTTCTATTACCAATCACAGGTTATTACATCCAGGTTGACAGGGGCAACAAGTGAGGGACTCGGCGGTTCCTCAACATTGCGGGGTATAATGAAAAACAGAGTTGTAGGCGATGATTTTGCCTATGCGAATGTGGAATTGAGATGGAAGCCTCTCTATTTTACCCTGTTCAACCAGGATTTTTATATAGGAATAAACCTTTTCTATGATTTGGGAATGGTCACCAAAGCAATAGAACTACCGGAAGATCTGCTTGGCCGATATTCAGCTCTTGGACTGGCCGACTCCTATTCTGACTACTTCAAATCCGGCAACGACACTTTCCATCAATCTGCCGGAGCAAGTCTAATGATAGCCATGAACCAAAATTTTGTCATTGCCGTGGATCTTGGCAAAGCATTTAATGAACAGGACGGTAATATCGGCTTCTCAATGGGGCTTAATTATCTGTTTTGATATTAAAAACCCTTTAATAAGATCAACTCCGGGATAATAGTGCCAATTTTTTCATGCGCCCTTAAAATGTGCTATTATTATGAAAACAATGTCCGTTTGTTCAATAGTTAAGTGTGGAATTTAAAAATTACCTGTTTTGTAATGTTCTGTTTTTATGTTTATTACAAATAAAAATTGTTAAATATTAATTAAATATCAAATATTTCTGTTTTTGTGGGATAACGGAACCATTTTAGAAATATATTTGCTAGATTTTTTGAAGGAGGCGAGCAAAAAGCTCTCTCTTCTTTAATGTAAAAACAGATAAAAAGAAACAGACAAAATTTCAGGTAACTTTGTTTTACCACAAGATGAATGTTAACATTTCAGAGGTTCCGGATCCTCCCGCGGAGGGTCGCCTCATTCGCGGTTCTTATTGTGAAGAACCTATCGCGGGTACCACATTATTCCCGCATATCCTTGAAAAAGACCAAACCATTAGTCGACGAAGTTCGGATTTTCTTCGCCGATATTTCCCTCTAACAGACGAAAATAACTGGAATGACTGGAGATGGCAATTGAGCAACTCCTTTTCAACTTTGGAAGCGTTATCAAAGGTAATGGATCTTACTGAAGATGAGATTTACGCTATTAACAGTCTAAAAAATTGCCACCGTCTTCCATTAAGGATTACACCCTATTATTTGTCGTTGATACATGACATAGATCGTTTCAACCCTTTACGTAGAACCATGATCCCGACTCCGGAAGAATTTTTCTCTACTGAAACGGAGTGTTCCGATCCATTGGATGAAACAGGCTCGAGTCCTGTTACAGGTATTGTTCATAGATATCCGGACAGAGCGTTGTTCACGGTAACACAGTTTTGTTCTTCTTATTGCAGGTATTGTACCCGCTCACATTCTGTTGGTAAACTGGGAAATCTTTCGCATAGTGAATGGAACGAAGCTATCAATTACCTCAGAGAACACACGGAAATCAGGGATGTTGTCATAAGCGGTGGGGATCCCCTGACAATGACAGACCACCGTTTAGAGTTTATTCTGAACACCCTTAGATCAATCAAACATATCGAAATAATACGTATTGGAACGAAAGTACCTGTTGTTCTTCCTATGAGGATAACACCCGCATTGACCTCAATGTTAAAAAAATACCATCCCTTGTTCATGAGCATCCATTTTACCCATCCCGACGAGATCTCGGTTGAAACAAAAAGGGCATGCGAAATGTTGGCTGATGCGGGCATACCTTTAGGAAGTCAAACCGTTCTGCTAAAGGGAATAAATGATGATCCGGAAACAATGAAAAGGTTGATGCAAAAACTGTTGACCGCCAGGGTCAGGCCATACTACATATATCAATGTGATCCCATTCCGGGTTCAAGCCATTTCAGGACAACAATTGAAGATGGTATAAACATTATTGAAAACCTTAGGGGACACACCAGTGGATACGCTGTTCCCCAATATGTTGTCGATGCTCCCGGGGGAGGCGGAAAAATTCCTGTTTTACCCGATTATGTTGTCCATAGCGGTCCCGAAAAGTGGGTTTTCAGAAATTATCAGAAAAAACTTTTCGAATACCCAAATAAATAAATAAAAGAGTATTCGGACAAATCAAGTTGTGCTATTTTTCATTCTGAGAATCATTTTTAATGATTTTATCTTAGTTAAGAACGCTATGTCATTAATTGAATGGCAAGTTGCTGTTTTATATAAAATTTAATACAAAAACAAGTGAAAATTGGAATAACATATGATCTGCGAACCTGGTATCTTGAACGGGGATTCTCAATGGAAGAGACCGCGGAATTCGATAAAGAGGAGACCATCGCCGCTATTGAGAACGTGTTGATATCATCCGGTTTCGAAACCGAAAGAATCGGAAATATATATCAACTGGTCAAGAAATTGGCCGCCGGAGCCAAATGGGACCTGGTTTTCAATATCGCGGAGGGAATGTACGGCGATGGAAGGGAATCCGCTGTACCGGCCTTACTAGACCAATATAGGATACCCTATGTATTCAGTGGTCCGGTCATAATGGGCATTTCGTTGAACAAATATTTTGCCCGT
>DUOU01000282.1 GCA_012838685.1 Bacteroidota bacterium
ATACAAACTACAGATATTCAACAGACTTGGAGTGTTGATATTCCAGAGCAACGACGTCAATGTTCCATGGGACGGTTACTACAGAGGAGCTGTTTGTCCGCAGGGAGTGTACGTATGGTACGTTGAGGGCAAGTATTCCAACGGAGAACCGTTCAGACAAGTAGGCGATATAACACTACTGCACTAAAAACAGATTAAAGATTGATAAAGATCCGAAGCCGCCCCGACAAGGGCGGCTTTGTGGTCTAAATTTATGGGGTATTATATCGCGAGCTTAATTTCTGTCCGCCGGTATAAACGTCAATATGGGCAGGAGATTTGGTGTTGTTGTCCGCTGTTTTCCAGTTTATATTTTCTCGGTTTTTTCTTTCATAAACCTTTCCATGTCAAAGCTTAATTGAGTTGTAAACTTGGCGGTTCTCTCCTTACACTCCACTATTTTACAATATTTACAGTATTTCTTGAAACATTCATCAGTGTGCAAATTAAAAACTATCTCTTCCCGGAAATTTGAAACCAACAGATTTTTTAATTTTTCTCCCTCTTCGTGAGCATCCGATAGACACATATCCCAGGGTAAAACCAAATCACAATTTATGTGGTATACATCGCCGTATTTGACAAGCTTAAAATTGTGTATATCGATCCAAATGTCGGGTTTGTTCTCTTCAATTATTTTCCCGAATTTCTCTATCAATTCAAAATCGGCTTCGTCCATCAGATTTGATGAGGTCTCCTTTAATATTTTCAGGCCCGTTACTACAATTATAGTTCCGAAAATAAGGGCAATAGCGCTGTCTAACCAGGCCTGTTCCGTATAGTACAGCAAAACCAACCCAACCACTAGGCCAATTGATGAATAGGTATCGGAGTGTAAGTGTTTTCCTCCTGATATCAAGGCAATTGAATTGTTTTTCCTGCCAATTTTTATGCTATACCAACCGATTAAATAATTCAGGAGTCCCGCGATCGCGACGATAAAAATTCCCGTGTCCAATTGAGAAATCTGTACAGGGATAAAAAGCCGTTTTATAGCTTCGAAAATTATTATTGCTCCGGCGATAATAATCAAAAATCCTTCGATAGATGCGGATAAAAACTCTGCTTTCCCATGTCCAAACGGATGGTTTTCATCTTTTGGTTTCAATGAAATATAGATGGCGTACAAGGTAATAAAACTGGTTACCACGTTTACCGTACTTTCAAGGGCATCCGTTAATATGCCCACCGAATTGGTCAGGAAATAGGCGGTCAGTTTTCCCGCGAAAATCAGAACCGATGAAATCGCGATAATTCGTTGGGCTTTCAATTTCAGACTTTTATTGTTCAGCTCCTTTTTTACCATACCAAATTTTTATAAATATCTTCAAAAATACGCCCAATTTCAATTTCCGGGTAAATTAGGTAAATAAAGATTATAAGTCAAATAGTTGCTTGATTTATACCGCTTGTTGCGGAGAGAGAGGGGGGGGATTACTCGCTTCGCTCGTGATCCCCTACGGTGGCGCTTCAAAAGCAAAAAATCATCTTGGGCGTTGCCCAAGATAATATTGTTTTCTTCCGCTGTCTGTTCATACCAAGGCATGACCGCCATCGTCAGAAAACAAAAAACCCGCCAAAAAGGCGGGATGATTTTTTGCTTTTGGCGGAGAGAGGGGGATTCGAACCCCCGATACCCTTTTGGGGTATACTCGCTTTCCAGGCGAGCCAGTTCAACCACTCCTGCATCTCTCCTGACGGGCTTTCGCAAAAGCCGGCACAAAGGTAAAATATATTTTGACTTTTCGCCCTGATTTCAAATAACGAAATCCAAGTTCATTCAATTTTAGTTTTTAATTATATTCAGGAACTCCCTGATGTCGAAACCCAACGCTATTTCATGGCTGTTGAAGGCATTAAGTTCAACCGAGGAGGCGAAATTGAAATTGTACGACATATCCAAACCTTTTATCAGTTCGGCCCCGACACCTACACCAAAAATTGAAGGATCCCTGAACGAAATACCGGCCCAAAGCCTATCCTGGTAGATGCCCCTGGCCGCAAGCCCGAACTGACCCTTTATATAGGTTCCGTCTCTCCAGAACATAAGGGGGTTGACAGCCCATTGCTCGTCTATCGCATAGGTGTAGGCGGCATGTACCTGGTAGTTGGCGAATGGCTTGTAGGAGGTGGATGCTTCGGCATATTTCATGTCGCCGAAATTGATGTTTGAGACCATTATGCCCGCCTCAATCCCTTTGTAAAGATAGGCGACGGAGAAATCCGACATAAACTTGAGTTTCGAGGAGATATCTTCCTGTACCAGCACCGGATCGTAATTGTAGTTGGGATCGTTGTAATATTCCGTGAAATTGATCTTGTTGTGGTACAACCCTACCGAGAGACCCATCAAAACAGTATGTTCCGATGCGAATTCCACCTTGTAAGAATATGTTCCCATAATGTACAATTGCCTGAAAATACCGGCGATATCGCTGAGAATCCTCGCTCCGTAAGCGGCGTTGTCCATTATCTTGTCGCTATAGGATAATTTGAGGGTTTTTGGTCCACCTTCAATACCTGACCAATCTGACCTGAAACTTGTAAAAAGTGTTCCGGGATTGAAATGGCCCGCATAAGATGGGGATATGGAGGCTTTATCCATAAAGTAGTTCTCCGAGATAGGAACCTGTTGGCCATTAAGGTTTGCCAGAGAGACAAATGCTATGATTGTGATGATTATCTTCTTCATGATCTTGGGTTCTGTAGGGTTATCTTACAAGGTTAACGGTTCCGGTCAATGTGCCCGAATTCTCTGTTTTGATTATATAGTAATATGGTGCCGGGGGCAGGGGCGATCCTCCTGATGTCCCGTCCCATTCATTGTGATAGTCGGTGGAGCGGAAAACTAACTGGCCAACACGATTGTATATCAAAACTTCGCATCTTCCCAGTTGATCCAGATCTATTATCTCCCAGTAATCGTTATACCCGTCGTTGTTCGGGGTAAAGAGGTTCATTACATCGCGATGGGTCGGCTTTATTATGATGTCGAAGGTTGTCTCTGCGGGGAAGTAGTTTATATCACCGTCGCTATAGGCTCTGATGGTGGCTGTACCCCCTAGGATACCTCTCACTGCTGAGCCGGAAATTTCCGCTATATCCGGATGGAGACTTTCAAATGATACGGGCAGTCCTGATGAGGAGATGGCCACAATATCATAGCTGTTGTTGATCAGCAGCTCACCGGGACTGTCTGTAACGGTTATTGTCTGGCTTATCTTGTTTATTGTAAGTGTTCCGGGGATATATAGATAATTGTAATTGTTGTCGCTTCCACCTGAAACGGATATCGTGTAACTACCTGCCGGAGAATCGATAGTAGCATCCACGGCAATTGCGGGCAACTCATTGAGCACGGTTTCGTCTTCATCCATAACAAATCCCGTAACGGTATATGTTAGGACAGGGTTACTTTCAAGATACTCCCTCTCCTTATCGTCGGCTTTGAAGGTGAGATCCGCTTTGTTCACCGTTAGCGTCTCGCTCACGTCGGGCGCCGCTTCGTAGTTCTGGTTGCCCTCTTGTGACGCCGTTATCGAGGCCGTTCC
>DUOU01000283.1 GCA_012838685.1 Bacteroidota bacterium
AAAGCAGATTTCTGGTAGCCGCGTAAATTAGGGCGGGGTTGGATACCGCATCTTTATTGTTGCGCGTTATAGATTCCATTTTTTTTGCGCCATCTACTATCTCCCTGATATTGAATCCACCCAATGCTACCGGGAGCAACCCTGCGGGAGTAAGAACGGAGAAACGGCCACCTATATTGTCGGGTATTACAAATGTCTTGTATCCGTTGGAAGTGGCCATACTTCTCAGTGCCCCCTTTTTTTCGTCTGTTATGGCGACAATTCTCCTGGCGGCTTCGGCTTTGCCAAACTTCGACTCCAAATGGTTTTTGAGGACTCTGAAAGCGATAGCCGGTTCCGTAGTGGTGCCCGACTTTGAAATAACAACTATCGAGTAATTTTTTTTATCGACAACTTCAAGAAGTTCAGCCAGATAATCCTCGCAAATATTATGTCCGGCAAACATGATAGTATGGTCGTTGTTATTGCCGGGAACTGAATTTCCCAAAGCTTCTATAATGGCCTTGGAGCCGAGGTATGAACCTCCAATACCTATCACTACTGTGGTATCGGACAGGGCTCTGAGTTGTTGCGCGGTTTTTTCAATATCGTCGAGTTGTGATACGATATCCTCCGGTAGAGAGAGCCATCCGAGAAAATCACTTCCTTGTCCCGTTCCCTTGTTAAGGGTGTCAAGAAGCAATGTGGACTTTTTGGCCAACGCCAAAATCTCTTCTTGGGAGATAAATCCCCCGACGTTTTTTAGATCGATACAGATATTTTCTTTCATCGGAATAAAATTTATTTTATATTAATTTGAAACACAGCCATTTAATAAGAGTTTTTCTTATATATGATTTCCAAAGCCAGTACATAGAGAACTGTTTTTCAAAGTTAGAATTTTTATGGTTATTTGCTAAAGAATGTTCCTTATCCTGAAATCCAGCCGGAAACTGTTTCAGGACTTAATCCCGGCAAGCCCAGTTTGTTTTTTTTGTTAAATCCGTTGAGATCGTTCGCGAGTTTACCGAATTTTTCGGTCTCACGAAGTTTGGAGATGTTGGTGTACCCCAATTTTTTCAAAGGCTCTATCCATACTTCGGGAACACCCAGTTGGATATATTCCTCGTTTGAACTCTCCACAACCTTCTTCTGGCTTCGCGGTCTCATTTGTGGAAAGAAAAGAACATCCTGGATAGAGGGTTGGTTGGTCATCAACATTGTAAGTCTGTCCATTCCTATCCCCATTCCGGATGTCGGGGGCATTCCATATTCGAGAGCCCTGACAAAGTCCATATCGATGAACATTGCCTCATCGTCGCCTTTAGCGGAAAGGCGTAATTGTTCCTGAAAACGCTCCAGCTGGTCTATAGGGTCGTTAAGTTCCGAATATGCGTTACAAAGCTCCTTACCGTTGACCATAAGCTCAAATCTTTCGGTAAGCCGGGGGTCGTTCCTGTGTTTCTTGCAGAGAGGCGACATCTCCACGGGGTAGTCTATTATAAAGGTTGGCTGTATATAGTTCCCCTCACATTTTTCCCCAAAAATCTCGTCAATGAGTTTTCCCTTTCCCATTCCGGGCGCGGTTTCGATCCCCAAATCATTACAAACTTCGCGTAGATTCTCCTCATTCATGTCCGATACGTCAACGCCGGTGTGCTCTTTTATTGAATCCAGTATTGAAATCCTTTTGAAAGGTCTCTTAAAATCGATTATTTTGTCCCCTATCGCAATTTTGGTGGTCCCGTGAAGATCCATGGCAACCTTTTCTATCATCTCTTCGGTAAAATCCATCATCCACAGGTAATCTTTG
>DUOU01000284.1 GCA_012838685.1 Bacteroidota bacterium
AAAAAAAGAAAAGACAAAAAGCGGAATATATGAGTCTGAAATCACAACAAATACTGTTTCGGAAGTCATAACAGCAGTTGAACAAATTGAAGAATTTGATATATCCTATTGGATTTCTTACGCTCAGGATTACGCTCAAAGTATAGGTTTAACCCTTGATGAAACAGCCATCGAATGTTGGGATAACCCCATATCTGCTAATGCAAGTAGTAAGAATATCGGTGCTGATATCGAAAGCAGATTGAACAGATACAAGAATGTTGAGGGCTTTACATCGGTGTGGATATGGGCAGAAAAAATATCCGACACACAGTATGAAATCTATATCGGATACGCATAAAATTAAAGCACGGATTGCAGAAATACTCTGTTGTCCGTGCTTGTTTTTTGTTTGATATTTAATTTTGAATGTAAAAACTGCCACAGAAAAAAAGCATGTACAATCTCAGCGAGCAGACCATTTATGGACAGGTTGTCCAAAACGGTGCTGCCGCTCGTGCTTTCAGCGAGCAGTGTATTTGGGCAGCCCACTCCCAAATACCTCGTTAGGGTTACACCCTAAGACCTGTCCTCATCAATATATATAAATGATTGAGGTGGCTGCTTTATTCCAAATTCAATTAGTGTTTTTGGGGTATCATATTTTTTGAATTCACCAAGTTTATATGCGTAGGCATTTTTGCACCCTTTAAAATATGCTCTGAATTTCGCTCTGGAAATGCCCGCCTCCTTTTTTGTAAGTTCCCATAACAGAGAAGGCTTTAAAGAGAGTGTTTCAGTAACAGTTACTTCTCCTATAATTTGTTGTTCGGGGCTGGAGGAGTAAACGATTATTTTATCGACATTTTTTTTTGCGAGATGTTTGCGAAACTCATATTTTTTTGTTCCGTTGAATATTCGATTGGAATATTCAGGTTTAATTGATAAAAGAATTGTACTCATTTACAACTACCTCACAACATAAATTTCAGTATTTGAATCATTTAATATTGAATTGAAATCACTGTCTGATATTAAATCAAAAGGACGAGGTCCGTTGTTTTGAGCAACTATACCGCTATTCCATAGGTGTGACAAATTTAATCGCTTGCAAAGACTTTTTACATAAATAAACTTGATAACTAATAAAGAATTCTTTTTTGTGCGCCAAAAATCTTCGAGTTCATCTGAAGTAAAAACAGTCCTGTTTTCACAATATTTCAAAAATTCTTCCTTGCTTTTAAAATCATATGCAATCTCGTCAATTATGCCAATTGTACTGATAACGGATTCAAATGCTTTTCTCCCGGGAGTAGTGCCTTTTCTGTACAACACAAGAAAATCTCCTGGTTTCATATTTCTTTTGTATGAAAATGATATATATACTTTTTGAAGTGCATATTTTTGCGGCTGTTCGCCAAGAAAATCCACCTCATTTTCTGTTTTTAATTGTGAATCCGGTAAAAGCGGAGTGTGGTATTTTGCCTCAATTGGCAAGAAAAACTTCTGATGTGAATATTCTAAATTAGGAAAATTTTGTTTAGGAGTTAAAGTGTTATTATAAATTCCTAACTTTTTTACGAGAACAACTTCTTCTTTACCATTTGTTTGTTTAATTCCGTATTCGTAAAAACCCCATCTTACCAATAAATCATATAGTGCTTTTAATTCGGGGCGATCCATAAAGAGAGTTACATAAATTTCTTGCAAATGACGTTCAATGGCATTGTCAAAAATTATTTTGATAAATCTTTCACCAAGTCTGAACCCTGATGCTTCAACCTTAAATGTACCGACTTTAAGTCGGCGCATGGGTTTGAATGCTGGGATTATATCATTGTAATTTTCATTTTCATCCTCGGTTTTTAAATATAGAAAGCCCAGAATTTCTCCCCGGTCATTACGGCAAACATAAGCTTCTTCATCACATTTTTTTGAAAACCACCTTTCAAATCCGGGATAGGCCTCTCTAAATGTATCAAAAAAGGCATTCTTCACATCTATTTTTCCGAAGATCTCTTTTCTAACAGATAAAAACTTATACTCAATTAAGTCGGGATTTTCTGCTGTTGCTTTTGTGATGAAAGCATTTATCGTGAATACTTTATCTGCAATGCCGAGTTTTTCGGCTTTTATACGCATTTTACGGTCTTCGGTTATAATAATATCGGCTCTGCCACAATATAATTCAAACAATAATTGATTGTCTATTATATCGTTATCTGTTTTTGGGGTATCATCCAACAGTTTTACGAAATCTGGAGTTTGTATTGCAACACTCTTCATCTGTGTATATGCTGCCAATTTCGCATCATATAACATTTGAATTTGTTCGCTGGAATATTTCCTTAATTCATTAACAGTATAAGGATGGATTATTTTTTCATAATGTAAAACATCTAACCAATGGAACAACTGACCTATAGATAGATTTGTAGCCTTTACATTTTCACGGTGAATGACAATATTTGTATCCAGCAGTGCTCTCATTTATGTATCACTTCCTTTTATGACAGATATTATTTGCTCAAAATCCGATTCGTCAAAATTCATTTTGTGCGTAATTAAAGGAATATTTAATTCTGTTGCTATTTTTTTAGCTTGTAGATTTTCAGCATCTAATAATTCCTTTATATTTTTGGGAGAATAATTTTTATTATCACGGTTTTGGAGATTATCAATAATTACATCAGTATCAGCCTCTAACAAAATGATTCTCGACAGATGTAATTCTTTATATACAAATTCAGGCAAAATCTCAACTTCATTAAACGAACTGAAGATACAAAAATGACCTGCCAATATCATTTCGGGAGACTCAATTAATTTTTCTTCAACTGCGGAAACTAATAATCGTTGATTGTACTCTTTATCTTTAACGGTTTTATTTGCTCCGTACTTTTCTCCGTTCTTTTCACTGATTAAATCTCCAGAGGAAAAAGCAGGAATATTCAAAGAACTACTAAGCATGTTACATAACGTACTCTTTCCTACACCATACACGCCGGCGATAAAAACAACTCCGCCATGCATAAAATATCATCTCCTTTTTTAATGTAATCTGTCATGCTATAATCCTTATTATTTCTTTTGAAAGTTGCTCAATTATCGGCACCACTACTGTATTTCCGGATTGTTTATACATACTCTTTATCGGTATATCTGGAAAATCGAAAGTTGTCGGAAATCCCTGCAAAGCAAGGCATTCTTTCGGTGTTATTGTTCCAATTCCGAAGTTGTCTTTGATAATAGGCACACGGTTATACCATGTTCCCATATTTGCTTTAAGCGTAAAAGATATGCCGTCCTTACTTTTTTGAATGCCGTAATCGGAAAATCTGTATATTTGATTTTCATCGGTAATTGCGGATTTCATTTTTTGATATTGGACCGACTTTTCATCAAGATAGAATCTATCGTCAGCACGAATCGAACGGTTAATAATATCAAATATATGGTTTTTCAGCGGTTGTTCCTCGGGAAATTTGAATTGGTTGCACTTCTCAAAATCTTTGAAAGCAACGATATATGTTCTTGTCCTGTGCTGCGGTATTCCGTAATTACACGCATCTGCAATAATGTATCTTATGTAGTAATTCCTTTCCGACAGTTCGTTGTGAATGCGGTTAAATGTTTTTCCGTTGTCGTGTTCTGTAAGGTTTGCAA
>DUOU01000025.1 GCA_012838685.1 Bacteroidota bacterium
AATGCTATAAACCAAAGCTTAACCTTTACAGGTAAATATATTGGTATTGTCGATGGTGGCGCGAATATGAGCGCAGTTGATCCATTCTTTGAAAACGCCCCATATAAAGGTGCCGTAGATCCGGCAAACAATTGGACCAGTGGTTGGGCCAAATAGATAGTGCTTTGTCTATTTTAATCCGAAGAAAGGGGGGAAGGCACTATTGCTCCCCTTTCTTTTTTTTACACGATACGACCGATATATGTACCGCACCAAACTCATAAGGGAGAATTGATAAAACAAAGAATCCCATGAAACTTGTACTTCACTATTAAGGCTTAAAGATTTATTTTAATAGGCTATAATAACCGATCATAAATTGAGATATATTCGCCGGATTTTTGGAAAAGCCTATAAGCTCTGGATAATAAAGTACATTTTAATTCACATATTCAATGAGAGGTCTGTATACTATCGTTTTGTTGATCATTTCAAATACATTTATGACTATTGCCTGGTATGGTCATTTGAAGTATCAAACATTTTCCAAGGTGTCTATGATGACTCTTGCCGGTATAGTTCTGGCAAGCTGGGGAATCGCGTTTTTTGAGTACTGCTTTCAGGTTCCCGCGAACAGAATTGGATTTCAGGAGAACGGTGGGCCATTCTCCCTCATACAGCTTAAATTGATACAAGAGGTAATATCGATTTCAATATTCACGGTTTTTACTCTTTTAATTTTCAAAAACGAGCAGTTCAAGCTCAACCATCTTTACGCTTTTCTATATATTATCGGAGCAATTTACTTTACATTTAAAAAATAAAAAAGCCTCTCAAATTAACACGCTGATTATAAGCTGCTTATCAATATGCGAATAGTTGTTATCAACAACTTTTTAACAGCCAGTAGCACAGGTAAAACGGTCACTGCTTATGAGATGAAACTTGTTGCGCCTGTTCCTTCTCCTTTCTTTTATTGACAAGATATTCATTAAGCGATTCCGGGGTAGTTGCCCATCTATTATGAAGCCACAACCACTGTTCAGGATATTGTCGGACTATATCTTCGATAGCATCATTATGTCTCTGGGTATTTACCATTATATCCCGTTCCATATCTCCCGTATTTGAAAAGGGAATTTCAGGAAGAATCTTGAAAAGATATTTGTTATCCTTTCCCCTTACGGTAAACATTGGGAGAATTGGAGCGTCTGTTTCCAGTGCCAATCTGGAACTCCCTATTGGAGTATAGGCCCTTTGTCCAAAAAAAGTGAGGAACTCCCCCCTCATGGCCATACTATCCTGATCTATCATCAATATAAGGCATTCTCCTTTGTTTTTTAGCCCTTCAACCAATAGATCGAAGCATCTCTTTCTTGTAATATTCCTCATACCTCTGGATTCCCTTAACTCGATCATCAGTCTGTTCAGCGCGGGATTGCGAATTTTACTGCTAACAGCGAAAGTAGTATATCCCAAAACAGGAGGCATTATCGCTGAAAATTCCCAACCAACCGTATGGGGAACCAAACATATTACACCCTTGCCTTTTGAATAGGCCTCTTTAAGATACTCCTCCCCTTCCAAATCAAAATACCTTAAAAATTCTTCTCTTTTTTTCATCCTCCAGAAAAGAGCGTAATCGGTCAGGGTCTTCGCGAGCAACTCCAAAAGGTTTTTACCTGTTTCAATGTTTTCCTCACGATTTTTTTTGGAACCGTACGCCAATGAGAGGTTGGAAACAATTGAATTCCTCAATCTGGAAGAGAGGGTAAAAACCGATCTCCCGAGAAATCCATGCCACACCAACAATAAGCGGCGGGGCATTAATGGACCAATATAAAGTATTGAACGGATAAAATGGTAGACAAAAAAGTTCCGTACCGGTCGTATAAAATGTATCTTAAATTTACTAGCCATCAATTTTCTGTTGGGGGGCAAATGTAAATCAAAGAATATTATAATTAAAAATATCGGGGAAAATAGGTCATGATTATTATCCTGCAATTTTTGTTCCGGAAACTTTTTTGCGATTCTATACCTTAGGGAGAGTATACTATGCCCACAACTCATCTTGCGGAACAGTACCTTTTATCGTTTCGACGGGGTCTGCCTCTTATTATCTTCAACCATTTTTGAAGAATTTCATGATGATCAAAAGCTAACGGAGGTAACTCGCCTATTTCAAACCATTCGATAGCTTCGGCGTCATCACCGGCCAGGGGAGATACACTGGTTGAATCGGCTCTTCCCGTAAATACTATTGATATGGTCCTACCCCTCGGGTCCCGATCAACTTCTGACACTGTCATAACCTGCTCCAATAAAACACCCTTAATTCCCGTCTCCTCTAAAAGTTCTCTCGCGGCGCACTCTTCAGCAGTCTCATCCATCTCCATAAATCCACCCGGAAAGGCCCACATATCTTTATATGGGTCATTATTTCTCTTGATTAGCAATATTTTGAACCCTTTTTGATCATCTATATCATATATAATACAATCGGTTGTTACCGCCGGTCGCGGATAATCGTAACAATATTTTCTATTCATAAGGTTTTTACATTATCCTCGGACAACAGGGATCGAGCCGAAAAAATCTGCAAACCTATGCTCTTACCTCTATTGTCAGGTTGATCAGAATAAACGAAAAGAGAGATAAAAGTGATAACCAATGAACAGATAAAATACCTGATAAAATTTCTTTTGTCCATAGTTATAAATTCTAAAACACCTATCCCTGGGTTGTTTTTGTTATTTCGACAGTACAGGTATCTGTCTGTTTATAGACTCCTCCAATGAGATAAGGGTCTCTGTTCTCAGCACCCCATCAACATTCTGTATCTTATCCGATAAAATATACCTAAGGTGCTCATTATCCCTGGCATATACTTTTATAAAAAGAGAATAGTCTCCGGTTGTATAATGACACTCTATGATTTCAGGAATTTCTTTGAATTTTTTTATCGCCTCTTTGGATCGGCCCGGAGTGTCAAGGAAGACACCAACAAAAGCGCACGTTTTAAAACCAACAAGTGCCGGCTCAACGATGAACTCGGAACCTTTTATGACCCCCACCCGGATCAATCGCTGGACCCTTTGATGAATAGCGGCACCCGACACGCCACACTCCCGAGCTACCTCTAGATAGGGAATCCTGGCATTTTTGGTGATAATATCCAATATCTGTCTATCGAGATCATCAATCAGAATGTTTTCGGACATATTGTAAATGATTGGCTAATAACGTTAAAATATTCCCTCTTTCAATAAAAACAGTCAAGTTAAAGATAGAGATTTTTATCTATAATAACAAGATTCTTTTTTAAACAACCTGCTTATTTGTTAATGTAGCCGACAATATCTTTAATATCGGAAAACCCCTTGGACATCAGATAATTTTCAATTCCTTCAACAATAGAAATTGAAATCGAGGGATCTACGAAGGAGTATGTGCCTATCTGAACTGCCGAGGCTCCAGCAAGAAAAAATTCAA
>DUOU01000285.1 GCA_012838685.1 Bacteroidota bacterium
ACAATTGTGGCGCTATTTATCGATTATCCCTCAAGACTTACCATAGGGGAGATTCCATCAAGCGTTCCGTTGCCAATTTTCGCCAATAAACTTTATTGGGTTGAAGGTATCGACTGGCTGGCCGTTGCCAAGATGTCGGCTATTCCCGCGTTGGCACTCGCCGGCCTGGGCTCGATAGACACGCTTCTCACATCTGTAGTGGCCGATAACATCACAAAAACCAGGCATAACAGCAACAAGGAGCTTATTGGCCAGGGTATTGGCAACATTTGTGTCGGTATGTTCGCCGGTTTGCCGGGCTGCGGTGCCGCCATGCGTACCGTTGTCAACATCAAGAACGGAGGAAGAGGCAGGCTGTCGGGAATGGTACATGCTCTTTTCCTCTTTGTCGTTCTGCTTGGCCTGGGAAAATATGTCAGCTATATTCCGCTTTCGGTTCTTAGCGGTATTCTTATAACTGTGGGTATCGGCATTATAGATTTCAAGGGTCTGAAAGATATAGCGAAGATACCTCGTGCCGATGCTGTTGTGCTGTTATCAGTTCTGTCACTCACTGTTTTTGTCGATCTGCTCACCGCGGTAGGTATAGGGATGGTTATAGCCAGCGTACTTTTTATGAAGAGAGTAAGCGATCTTACGGAAGATAGTTACGAAGGGAGCGAGTTGACCCACTTCGACAAGGAGTCGCCTTGGAACGATGAAGAGTCCCTAACCGAGGACCTGAAACGGAAGATATATATCCAACGTCTCAACGGACCGGTATTTTTTGGAAGCGTAACAAGGTTTCGCGAGGTGATGCGGGATATTCCTAAAGGAGTGAAAGTGGTGATAATAAGGATGAAACTGGTTACCTTTATGGATCAGTCGGGTCTCTATGCCATGGAAACCGCGATCAAGGAACTCCAGGAAAAGGGGATAAGGGTATTTATGACCATTATCCAGCCGCAGCCCCTCTATATGCTGGAGACTATGGATGTCATACCTGAACTTATACCTGTTGAGGATACCTTCAAAACTTTTGCCGAATGTACCGAGGCTCTCAAAAAAATGAGGGAAAGAGGGGAAATTTGATTAATATTGTTGTTAATTGTGAAAAAGGTCCGGCCGGATCCGGTTTGGCCGGGCGGTAAAAATTTAGCATGTCAACTGAACAAGAGATAACAGAACTGTATCGCTCCACTTTCCGAAAAACTCCCTCAAAGATCGAGAGGTTGCCCCGTTCCGGTTCGGACAGGGTTTACTACAGGATTTTTTACGGCGACGAGACGGTCATAGCGGCATACAATCCCATTTTTGAGGAAAACGAAGCTTTTGTGGGTTTTACGAACCATTTCGCGGAGTGTGGATTGCCTGTGCCCGGGATTTACCGTTACCTGCCGGAGAAACATGTTTACTTTTTGCGCGATCTGGGCAGTGTAAGTCTGTTTACATGGTTGCGGGATAAGGAGGTGGAGAAGGGACTTGACGGGGAGGTAACCGCTTTTTACAAAAAAGTGCTGGATAAATTGCTGCTGTTCCAGACAGAGGGGGTAAAGGGGCTCGATACCTCTTTGTGCTATCCCCACAAGAGATTCGACAGACAGTCGATGCTCTGGGATATGAACTATTTCAAGTACATGTATCTTAAGCTACTGGCTGTTCCCTTCAACGAAGCCCTACTGGAAAAGGATTTCGAAGAGTTGATAGCTTTCCTGCTGGAAGCCGGACAGGACTCTTTTCTCTATCGGGACTTCCAGACAGCCAATATAATGGTTGTCAACGATGAACCCTGGTTTATAGATTATCAGGGGGGGCGACTGGGAGCTCCGCAATATGATCTCGCATCCTTGCTGTACGATGCCAAGATTGACATGAAGCAGAGCGACAGGGAGTTGCTGATGGAGTATTATGCCGGGATATTCCATGACCATATGGGATTCGACAAAAAACTTTTCGAATCCTTCTATTCCGGTTTCGCCCTTATCAGGGTGATGCAGGCGTGTGGCGCTTTCGGCTTCAGGGGTCTCTACGAGAAGAAACCGACTTTTACCGAAAGTGTCGTTCCGGGTGGAAACCTTCTGAACCGGATTGTCGCCGAGGTTGAAAAACATATAAGGATACCGGAGCTGGCCAAAGCGATACGGAACATTCCCAAATCGACGCTTTTTATAGAGTTGTCGTTAAATATTAAAACACCTTAACTCTAAGTTAACGGGACTTTTTGGAAACGGTTGGGAATGGTTTCTTCAAGTTTAGCTGGCTTAAAACATTTTTATCGATGAAGGCAATGATATTCGCCGCGGGATTGGGGAGCCGGCTCGGGAAGATAACCGAAAACATTCCCAAAGCACTGTTGGAGGTCAACGGAAAGAACCTCCTGAGATACGGCGTTGAGAATTGTGTGAAGGCCGGTTTCGGCGAGATAATCGTTAATGTCCACTATCAGGCGCATCTGATGGTAAAGGAGATTGAATCGCTTCGCGCTGAGGGTTATAATATTGAGATATCCGATGAGACCGATAAACTCCTCGATACAGGAGGAGGACTCTATAAAGCCCGCCATTTTTTCGGGGAAGAGCCGTTTCTGTTGTATAATGGCGATATAATTACGGATGCCGATATTGGTCAACTCTATGCCGCCCATGTAAAAAAAGGGGGGATAGCCACCTTGTTGGCAAGAAACAGACCGGCTGTCAGGGTGTTTTTGGTCGATCAGGAGGGAAGGCTGGCCGGTTGGAGGAACAGAACGACGGGAGAGGAGATACTTGTAGATTATCCTTGGTTGAACAGCAATGAGGGCGTCTGCGGCACAATATCGGCCTTTCGTAACCGGTTTCTGGAAGAGATAGCCTTTTCGTGCATACATATGGTGGACCCGTCAATTTTCGACTATATGGAGGAGGGAGTTTACAGTTTTACACCGTTTTATCTAGACCTTGCGGGGAAGAGGGATATATTTGTCCATAAAGACGAATCGGGATATTGGTTTGATATCGGCACTCCCGAGAAGCTGGTTGAAGCGAAGGAGTATTTTTCAACCGCGAATTAAATTTTCCAGAATGGCTTCGTAAAAATCACGAAAACGGTCATCAACTCCAACCTTCCGATTATCATAAGAAAACTGTGGAACAGTTTGGTGATGTCAGGGAAATGAGAATATCCTGCCATAGGTCCGGCGGTGCCCATAGCGGGGCCTACATTTCCCAGTGAAGAGATTGTTGAACTCACAGCGGTAACAGGATCGATGCCCGTGATAATGGTTACTCCCGACCCGATAAAGAACACCAGGAGGTAAAACAGGGTGAAGGTAAGTATGGATAGGTTCCTTTTTTCGGATATCACATTGCCGTTGACCTTGATAAGTTGTATCGATTTGGAGTGGTTGAGCTGCCTGAAAAGGTTACTGATGTTTTTGAGGATCACAAGATGTCTCGCCATCTTGATGCCCCCGCTTGTTGAACCGGTACAGGCCCCGGTAAACATCAAAATAAAGAGAACCGTTATAGCGGAATGGGGCCAGTGGATATAATCAACCGTGGCGAACCCTGTGGTTGTCACAATAGATATCACCTGGAAATAACTCTCCTCGAAGGCCTTCCTGAATCCCAATCCGGGTTCGTCAATTATAGCCAATCCAAGCAAAAAACCGATAACGGCGACCACTCCGAAATAGAACCAGAACTCTTCATTGGCCATAACTTTCCTGAACCTCCCCTTAACCAACAGGTAATACAGGATAAAACTGACGCCCGAGAGAAACATAAAAACCATTATCACGTTCTGGGTATATTCGGAACAACTGGCAAGACTGTCGTTGAAGGTTGAAAAGCCCCCGGTAGCTACCGTGGAAAATGAGTGGCATATACTATCGAACATATCCATCTCGCCAAGGGAGAGCAGGAATGTTTCGGCGACAGTGAGAGCTAAATAGACGAACAGTAACCTTAAGACGATGGATTTTGTTTTTGGGAGTACTTTTTCCTTTAACGACGATTCGAGGTTCATAAGCTGCTGGGCGGTAATCCTTAGGGATGGAAGTATGATTATGACGAGAAGTATGATACCGAATCCCCCTATCCAGTGGGTCATGCTTCTCCAGAATAGAATAGATTTTGGAAGTATCTCTATATTTGAAAGTATTGATGCCCCGGTAGTGGTCAACCCCGATGCTGCCTCATAAAACGCATCAACAAAAGAGGGTATCGCCCCGCCGATAATATATGGTAAAGTCGATAAGAGCGACAAAACTATCCAGGCGGATGTAACGCTTATATAACCATCCCTGTTGCTCGCTTTTTTGATGTTGGCTTTCCTTGTCAGTATCCTTCCGGCAATGCCCGGTATTCCGGCGATCAAGGTCGACAGGATGAAGGGATATAGCGGCTCGTTGTAAATAATGGCCACAGGGACATTGCTGAGGAGAGCTGTTGATCCAATTATTAGGATAAGACTTATTATCCTGGCTATTATAAGGGGATGAATCAACTTCATCAGTTATACCGTTTTGATATAATTTCACGCAAATATATAGATTTATCGTATATTGGAAGTTCCCAAACTTTATCCGATCTCTTTGAAGGAAGGAAAAATTAGAGTATTTTTGGGAAACAGGAGCGACTTGTCGTTTGTCGACAATGGTTTATAATTTATTAATCAATAAAATATGATCAGATGGGAAAAGTATTAGTTATTGGCGCTG
>DUOU01000286.1 GCA_012838685.1 Bacteroidota bacterium
CGATAGTTCTTCTCTCCGTATTGAAGTTGTTTATCTCCTTGCTGATTATCGACGCCTGTTTAACGTCGTTTGAAATGAGAAGTTCCACCGCTTTGCTGCCTGTTTCCATCCTTCCGGCGGCATTGATCCGCGGCCCAATCTTAAAAACTATGTCCTCTATGGAGAGCTGCTTTTTTATTTCGAGCTTTTTGATGATCTCGTTCAGCCCCATCCGAGGCGCGGAGTTGAGCTGTTTTAGCCCATAATATGCCAAAACACGGTTTTCGCCGGTTATTGGTACAATATCGGACGCTATGCTTACCGCGACAAGATCCAAATAACTGACTATTTTGTCGAACGGTATGGAGTGGATTTTGGAATAAGCGTGGATAAGCTTGAAGCCTACGCCACACCCAGATAGTTCCTTATATGGATAGTTACATCCGGGTTGTTTGGGATCCAGCACGGCCACCGCCGAGGGGATTTCGTCCCCCGGATAGTGATGGTCACAAACAATGACATCCATTCCCCTGGCCCTGGCATAGTCTATCTTATCAACCGATTTAATGCCACAGTCAAGTGTGATAACCAATTTGCAGTTCACCTCAAGGGCATGATCCAGTCCCCTTTTTGACAATCCATAACCCTCTTCATACCTGTCGGGTATGTAATATTCAACATTTGAACTCTGCTCTTCCAAAAAAGAGTAGACAAGGGAAACGGCGGTTATTCCATCTACATCGTAATCGCCATATATCAAAATCTTCTCATTTTTGTTTATGGCCGAAGTTAGTCGTTCCACTGCGTTGCTCATATCCTTCATCAAAAAAGGATCGTGCAGATCGGTCAACTTGGGTTTAAAGAAAGAAACGGCATCCTCCCTGGACATTATACCCCTTTGTGTCATAAGATGGGCCAATGGGACCGACACCCCCAATTCATTGGCAAGTTGCTTAACCACAGCAATATCACCCAACTCTTTTAACACCCATCTCTTCTCCATCTTATCTCAAATTATTGCAGGTTCAATTTAAGAACTTTGCTTAAATAATCCCTAACTATGATCTTTATTTTATCAATATTTTGTCTCTCACCAAGCTCCTTTTCTATTGAGGTCACCCCTTTATCCTTGAAACCGCAGGGATTTATATTGTTAAAATAGGATAAATCTGTATTAACATTGAGAGCGAAGCCGTGCATGGTAATGTAACGGCTCGACCTGACGCCTATCGCGCAAATCTTTCGCGCCTTTCCGGGAATGTCGGGTTCAATCCAGACACCGGTACACCCGCTGAAACGTTCGGCATTGATATTTACATCCCGTAAAGTCATTATAACCGCCTCTTCCAATCTGTATATATACTCTTTCAATCCTATACCTATCTCTTCAAGGTCCAGAATCGGGTAGCCAACAATTTGGCCGGGACCATGGTAGGTTATATCACCTCCCCTATCTGTCTTATAAAACGTGGCCTCTACCTTTTTCAATTGCAAGGCGTTAACAAGCAAGTTCTCTTCCATGCCACTTTTACCCAGGGTATAGACATGGGGATGCTCAACAAAGATAAGTGTACCGGGTAGTTCGCTACAATGGCTCTTTCCGCTGGAAAGGGCCGATTTCATATTCACAAGATCGTTGAATATTTCACTCTGAATATCCCAGGTCTCCTTATAATCCTTTGTTCCTAAATCTTTATATATAACATTATAACTCAATACTATAATCCTGTTTACACTAAATTTACAACATGTTTCTCGGCATGATATGATGAGCGTACCAACGGGCCGCTCTCAACAAACTTAAAGCCCTTTGAGCGGGCAATGTTTTCATACTCCCTGAACTTTGAAGGAGTGATATACGACACCGGCTCAGGATGATTTGCCGATGGTTTGAGATACTGTCCCAAAGTTAACGCCATACAACCAACACCCAAAAGATCATCCATGCATTCCAATACCTCATGTTCCTCTTCGCCCAGGCCGAGCATAAGACCCGATTTGGAGACTATTCCGTTATTGGAAATTATTCTTATAACACCAAGACTCCTGTCATATTTGGCCTTTGTCCGTATTGAAGGGGTGAGCCTTCGTACCGTCTCCACATTGTGTGAGATTACATCGGGCCCGGCCTTGACAACTTTCATGATATTTGCCTCCCTGCCATCAAAATCAGGTACCAACGTCTCCATAGTGATTCCCGGGTTTACCTCCCTGACTGTTTCAATAACCTCAGCCCAAAATGATGCTCCACCATCCTCAAGATCATCGCGATCCACCGAAGTTATCACACAATGCTTCAAACCCATAAGTTTTATGGCATCCGCCAGCCTTTTGGGCTCCCCCGGATCCGGTGGCAGGGGTTTGCCCGTTTTTGTGTTGCAAAACTTGCAGGCACGGGTACAGATATCCCCTA
>DUOU01000287.1 GCA_012838685.1 Bacteroidota bacterium
GAATAATTATATTCATCAAGAAATCTGTCGTACGTTGTGTAAGCCAACATATATTCCAGGCGCCCCTTAGCGAACTTCCACGCGAAATGTTTGGTAGAAAAGTCGAATACCCCCCAGTTATAGACAATATCTGTCCCGGCATTCAGATCTTTCACCCTAAGAGCCGTATGGCCCCATGTAGCGTACAGCTCCTGGCCCGGCCCGCAAGTAAGCAGATAGACCTCGATATCTGAATTTTCAGTCCTATCGGGTCGCGCGAGGGCATTGGAGCCGACAAAAACGGCCAAAGCCAAAAACAAAAACAAACGCTTCATAACAACACTTAAAGAGATGCGAATTTAACTTATTATTTTTTTATTTAAAAAAACTTAAGGATTACCAACTTTAACGCGGTAATCCAGGGCAATTAAAAAACAAGGGAATTGGCCACAAAAGCCAACTCCCCCTATTTTTACGGTGATCCCGGCGCGATTCGAACGCGCGACCCACAGCTTAGAAGGCTGTTGCTCTATCCAGCTGAGCTACGGAACCGGTTTAACAGGCGCAAAGGTACTCTTTTTTTTATTTTACCAAATAAGATTTGAAGGGTTTAGTTGTCCTTAGAACATCGACCTATAGTCTCTTGGTGACATTCCCTGGTTTTTTTTGAAGGTCTTGTTGAAATTGGATATGCTGGTAAAGCCACACTCCTTGGCTATCAGCTTGATATGATAGTCGGTTTCCCTCAAAAGATAACAGGCCCTGTTTATCCTTACCCTGTTCAGATACTCCACAAAACCGGCTCCGCTGTTGTTCTTGAAATATCGGCTAAACGACATGGGATTCATTTTGGCCACTTTCGCTATTCTTGACAGCGTAATCGGTTTGTAATAGTTTTCCCTGATATAGGTGTAAACATCGGCCATCTTCTTGTTTCCCCGCTCATCATACTCCCGCTTGTAGTTTTCGGAACATAAAACGGTCTTGTTGTCCGATCCGCACAACAGGGCCAAAACAGCGAAAAGATCGGCAAGCTTGTCCATCCCCTTATTATGTACCATATTAACAAGATTGGGCTCTACTTTCATGGCATCATCAACCGAAAAACGGAGTCCCCGCTCCGACAGTTCAAGGAGTTCCACCAATGGCCGCATCTCAAATTGCTTCAAAAACTCGTCTCCAAAGGAGGACTTCCTGAAACGGACAACTATCCCGTGTTTGTCAGGTAACTGATCTCTTTTCATATGATGGTTCCATGAATGTGGTATATTTCCGGCGATCAACACCATATCATATCTGTCGAACAGTTCTATACTGTCCCCCACAATCCTTGTTCCGGAACTTTTAAGGTTGAGCACCAGTTCATATTCCGGATGAAAATGCCACAGCCCATCGGAGTCGGTTATATATTCAGCACTGAAACCGCGGCCATCTTCCATTGGTATTTTTTTGAGAATAGCTACCATAGCCGATAAACTTCAGGAATCCAATCAAAAGTAAAAACAATATTTATAAAAATGAAGGATATTATGAATAATATTGAAAATTATCACTATTAGGGGGTATCTTCGCGGGGAAAAATTCGACTTGAAGGGAGTCAGCTAGAGATCTTTTTTGGGGCAGAATGAAAACTTATATCCATAGAAAGGACGGGAACACCGAACTGGTTGTAATTTTCGGGGGATGGCTCACGGATGAGAACACTTTTCTTCCGCTATGCGACGGTAGTTTTGACATTATCATTATTCATAACTATTCCTACGACCCTCCATTTATTATTCCCGGCAACAACATATATGACAAGACTACCCTTATCGGATGGTCTATTGGCGTATGGGCGGCCGAATATTTCGTGCCCAGGTTAAACATAAAACCAGATATCGCCATAGCCGTAAACGGCACCCCATACCCTTTTCATGATCTGTTTGGTTTGCCCATGGAAAAAGCTGAGACCTACCTGGGAAGTATTGATTATGATAGAGTCAGGGAACTGCGTCTGGAAGCTTTCGGCAAAACAAGGGGATTCGACGACAATTACAACAAGATATCCAACCACCTTATAAAGTCATCACTTACGGAGATCCGCTGGCTCTACAACAGGATAATGGAGCAGGAAAGACCGTCATTGAGGTGGGACTATTCGGTAATCAGCAAAGATGATAAACTGATACCTGACAGCAATATCGATAATTACTGGAAAAGCGTGGAAAAGACCAAGAGAGTAAAAATCAACAAATCGATCCACAAGATGAAAAACAGCTGGAAATCAATCAACGGGTTTATTGAGTACGTACAGACCGAGTAACCTCTGTAGACCATATAGGCCATTGAACAGTTCCAAACAAACAATCCAACCCTGTTTATAAATCTTTTACCAGAACGTTGAAATCGTTTTTGAACGCCTGTTTGTCATGTTTCTTCAGCATGTCCACAATCACCTCATAATCCTTATTCTTGATAGTCAATCTTTTATCATCACCTTGTCTGTCAAGTTTGGAAAGCACCAAACCAACCGTTATCATGTTGATATCAACAGCGGGCTGGAAAAAACTCTCCTTATCTCTCCTATCGATATGTATCTGTGAAACCAAACCCACCTCCAACAGGTTTTTGATAATATCCCTCACCAACCTGACAGGAATATTAAAATATTTACTTAACTCTGATGAACTGATTGCATTTTCACCAAGAGCAAAATTTTTGATTATCCTCTGCAGGACAAGAACTGAAAGCGTCTTTTTCTGGAAGTTGCTTATATCCAAAGCCTCTGCCTCCTGTTCATAGTTGGAGAGATTTTGGTTGGCAAAGGAGAGTTCAGCGCCCAGAAGAATAAGCAGCCAACTGGCCTGCAGCCAAACGATCAAAAGGGGTATCGCGGCGAAACTACCGTATATCGCGCTAAGTCGGGTCAGGCCCATCTGCATGTCGATATATAACCACTGCAACAGCTTCAGGCCTGTGCCGGCGATA
>DUOU01000288.1 GCA_012838685.1 Bacteroidota bacterium
CTTCGTAAAAAGTATTTCCTTCCTGTATGTTGCCTTCCAGTCCGTGCACCGCAAGGTTCATCTTGGCGAGTTTGGTGTTGAGTTCGGCTTTTTCCTGCCCGTAAAACGTAACTTTTTCGGCAGGTTTCAGTCCTTCGTTTTCAATGAAATAGCCCGTTTGCACAAACATGCCCGCACTGCCGCATGCAGGGTCAAACACAATACCATGGTTAGGTTCAATGACGTTTACAATGGTTTGTACCAAACTCATAGGCGTAAAAAACTCTCCGCCTTCCTGGGCACCGGTCATGGCAAATTTGTTGAGGAAATATTCATAAATCTTTCCGAACAAATCACCTTCGGCTTGCCGCAACACCTCTTTATTGAAAATACGAAGCAGTTCCCTCAACAACTCTTTACTGAATATGGTATAATTCTTAGGCAATACACCTTTGAGATTATCGTATTCATCCTCGATTAGTTTCATCGCATTGTCAATCGCTTCGCCTACGTCAACACTTTCGGGCAATGAAACCAGGTAGTCAAACTGTGCCTTGTAGGGCAGAAACATCGCATTGCGTTCTTCAAAATCTTGTTTGGTAACAGCCTGCCTTCCACGTTGCGGATGCACAGGCAAATCTTTTTCTACTTCTACTTTTACTTTCTGAAAGCGGTTGTAAGCGTGTCGTAAAAATATAAGACCCAATACCGGCATCGAGTATTCTGTAGCTGTCAGTTTACTATTTGCCCTAAGTTGGTCAGCGGCTCGCCACAGTTCAGCTTCCAATTTTCTAAGTTGTTTTCCTCGCATTATATCTTAATTCCAATTTGTTTGTTCATTTTTCAAAAATAATAATTTTGCACGTGTTCGTAAGCAAAATTGCTCTTTTGCAAACCTTGTTTTTGCGTTGGCTTGGCCAACATAAGATAGTTTATCGATGATATTCTTTATCTTCGCAAATCAAAGGTTTTTTGGAAAATGTCTGATAGTGACACTTTTTTGACGATATACTCTCCTTCGGAGGGTCTCTATAAGGAGAAGGGAAGCAGGTTTATATCCTATCTTTTTCATGTTGAGAACGAAGAGGAGATCAAGGAGCATCTGACCGGAATAAAAAAGGAGCATCACGATGCCCGCCACCATTGTTATGCCTATATGTTGGGAAAGGAGGGCGAAAACTGGAGGGCGAACGATGATGGCGAACCGTCAGGAACGGGAGGCAGACCGATATTGGGACAGATAAAAAGCAACGAGATAACCAACGTGCTGATCATTGTTGTCAGATACTTCGGCGGTACCCTGCTGGGGGTAAGCGGACTGGCCAACGCCTACAAAGCGGCGGCGGCCGACGCTATCGCTAACGCCAAGATTGAACAGCATATTATCCGTGAAAACTGGAGGATAGAGTTTCCATATAGCGCCATGAACGATGTGATGAAAATCCTCAAGGATGACAACATAGAGCAATCTGACCACCAGTTCGACCTGGAGTGCGCGATGGTCATAAAACCGAGACAATCGGAGAGCAGCAGGCTGCTTGAAAAATTTTCTTTGATAGAGGGGTTCAAATCATCGTTGATTTCGGTTTATTAGTTATATTTGTTTGTCGAACAAGGTCACATATTATCGGACGATACTTGTTGAGAATGAGGCGCTGACAAAAAGCGTCACAATATAAAAAACCACTATGAAGAACAAAAGCTTCGTATCAATCGACGATTTTACAAAAGAGGAGATCATCGAGATCCTCGACATGGCCGAGGAGTTCGAAAAGCAGCCTATAAGGGATTTATTGAGGAACAGAGTGATAGCCACTCTGTTTTTTGAACCATCCACACGTACCCGCCTTAGCTTTGAAAGCGCTATCAACAAACTGGGAGGTAAAATAATCGGCTTTGCCGATGCCTCTATCTCAAGTGTCACAAAGGGTGAGAGCCTGCACGACACTATCAGAATGGTCAGCAGCTACAGCGATCTTATAGTAATGCGCCACCAACTGGAGGGCAGTGCCAGATACGCCAGTGAAATCTCATCAGTGCCGATCATCAACGCCGGCGATGGCACCAACCAGCACCCGACACAAACTATGCTCGATCTCTATTCTATAAGAAAAACACAGGGTACGTTAGACAACCTCAATATCTTCATGGTGGGTGATCTGAAATATGGCCGGACGGTACATTCATTGATGATGGCCATGTCAAGATGGAACACCACATTTAATTTTATCTCGCCCGAAGAGCTTAAAATGCCCGATGAAAACAAGATCTACCTGGAAAACCTGGGGTTGAAATATTACGAGCACAGCGACTTTACCGATATCATCTCCCGGGCCGACATAATCTATATGACCCGTGTCCAAAAGGAGAGATTTTCGGATCCCATAGAATATGAGAAGGTCAAAAATGTGTACGTGCTGAAAAACTCGATGCTGGCCAACACAAAACCCAATATGAGGATACTGCATCCACTGCCAAGAGTGAACGAGATAAGTACCGATGTCGATTCAAGCTCCAAGGCGTACTATTTTGAACAGGCCCTGAACGGGGTGTTTACCCGACAAGCCATACTTTGCAAAGTTTTAGGAATAGAATTGTAACAAGATATCCATGGAAACCACTGATTCAAAAGAGACGAAAAAGAAAAAGATGAGCGTGAGCGCCATCAAAGACGGCACCGTTATAGATCATGTTCCGGCTAAAAGCCTTTTCAAGGTAATCCAGATACTTGGACTGGACAAGATAGATAACCAGATCACTTTCGGCACAAATTTGAACAGCAAAAAACTGGGCAAGAAGGCTATTATAAAGATTAGCGACAAACTTTTCGAGGCGGACGATATCAACAGAATAGCCCTAGTGGCTCCCGACGCCAAGCTCAACATCATAAAGAATTATGAGGTTATAGAGAAAAAGAAAGTTGTCGTGCCCGACACCATCAGTGGAATAGCTGAATGTATGAACCCCAAGTGCATCACCAACGTGGAAAAGGTAACCACAAGGTTCAAGGTGATCTCAAAGAAAAATGTCTCGCTGAAATGCCACTACTGCGAGAAAATCACCAACCAGGACAATCTGCATATAATTTAATAAGAGGCGGCCCTACCGGCGGCAAAGTTCCAAATTCCTACCTCAACCTATCGTACGACTTTACCAGATCGTCATCTTTTTTGATGCCCCGCGAAGCCAGCAGCAGAAGTATGAGGTTTACAACCGGTATGACAATCCTGAAGTTAAGTACCATAACGTTGCTCTCTCCCTTTTTCATCAGATAGAGATAATAGGCTCCCAGGGCTATCGCGACTATATCGATAAAGAGAGCTATTATCACCAGCATCCGCTGTTGTTTCCTCTTTTTGTACATAAAAATACCGACAACCGAAACAAGCATTATCACTATCAACAATATAGCCAATGGCATCATATAAACCGATATAAAGCCTCCCGTAAGCATTATAGCCGAAAGGAGAACCACCAGGAAAAGGTATAACGACTGTACTCTCTGTATCATTCCAAAAAATTTTAACTGCCGCGAAAATACTCTTTTTTGCCCGATCATACGAACGGTTTTTTCGATTACGATGTTATTTTTTGACAAGGAACGGAAATGATATGATTTCCCATTTTTTACTAACTTGCGCAACTAAAATTCCAACTGCTCGCCAATGAAGAAAACAGAGTTAATAAAGAACAGCGACGGAAGCATCTTCCACCTGCACCTGCTGCCGGACGACATAGCCCACAAGATTATTGTCGTGGGTGATCCGGGC
>DUOU01000026.1 GCA_012838685.1 Bacteroidota bacterium
ATCTCTTATGCCGAAAGAGGCGTGGTTCCGGGTAATTACTACAAGTATCTGATGACGGACGACCACGAACTGCTGGTCAGGGTAGGCGAGAAGTGGCAAGGTTTTGGGAATTCCAGCAACGAAGCAACGGAAAGTATACTTCGACTTTTTGATAACCCCGCATATATAAGCAGTGATGAAGATGGGGCTTTGTGGGTGGTCGATAAAAATAGTATGGTATACAAGATAGATGATGGTGACGGAGATGCCATAAGAACCGATTTCAATATGTTTATTGCAGGGGTTAACGGATCATCCAACAGTTATTTTAATCTGGATAATATTGTTTTCGATCCTGATGAAAAGGCTATTACCTTGGATGTTAGGGCACCTTATTATCTAAAGGAGACCTCAACAATGTTCCAGTACAGGATTGAGGGACTGATGGACGAATGGTCGGATTGGAGTTCCAGTCAGCGTATCAATCTTTTTCTTAAACCGGGCGAATACACGGTTTATGTCAGGGCGATGAACATATTGGGCGAGGTGAGCAACGTGAAGATGGTTGAGTTCACTATCGATAAACCATTTGTACAGACTATTGCCTTTTATCTTCTTGCGGGAATATCGGTCGCTTTTGTTTTTGTTATGATTGTTTCCGTCCGCGAGAAAAAACTGCGACACGACAAAATGGTGCTTGAGGAAAAGGTTAGACAAAGGACCGAAGAGATCAGCAAACAAAAAGAGTATATAGAACACCAGAGAGACGAAATTATATTCCAGAAAGAGGAGATTACCAGTAGTATTACATATGCCAGCAGGATACAAACGGCTATGCTGCCGGATATAAGTAGTTTTACCAAAGTATTTAAGGACTCTTTTATATTGTTTAGACCGAGAGATATTGTCAGCGGCGATTTTTACTGGATAGCCGGAAGCGATGACTTTACTTATTTTACTGCCGCGGATTGCACCGGACATGGCGTTCCGGGAGCGTTTATGAGCATGCTGGGGATGTCGTTCCTGAGCGAGATTACGGGCGACGGTAAGATAGACCTAAAACCATCGGATGTCCTTAACCAATTGCGAAAAAAGGTGATTATGTCGTTGTCGCGTTCCCGGAGGGATGGTCTGACTTTTGACGGTATGGATATAGCCCTCTGTAAGTATAATCACAAGAAAAACAGTGTTGAATTTGCCGGAGCGTTCAATCCCATGTACCATTTCAGGGGAGGGGAGTTGACGGTGTTCAAGGCTGACAGGATGCCCGTAGGGCGTTATATCGCTGCCGCCGAGAGTTTTACCAACCACGAAACAAAGGTAGAGAGTGGTGATGTTATATATCTGTTCTCGGACGGTTTTGCCGATCAGTTTGGGGGAGCCGACTGCAAGAAATACGGACAGAGAAATCTGAGGGCAGACCTGACGGCAATGGTAGATTTGCCTATGGATGAACAGAAAAAACTGCTCAATAAAAAGTTTGAAACTTGGAAAAATGATCAGAATCAGGTAGATGATGTTATATTGCTGGGAGTGAGGTTCTGATATAAAAAAATGGCCGTTTAAAGAAACGGCCATCCATGTAAATTCAGTGTTATGGTCGGTGATCTTGCCTTCAGACCATACGATCAAAAGAGTTCACCTTAACTTTGTTGGTATTGGCTTAAGCCAATATGTTTGTTGTCAGGTTGTACAGACTTGTTTTGATGTCGGTGAACGAACAATCCTGCTCTACTATCAGATATTTCATGCCGGCAACATCCTTAACATCAAGGATTCTTTTGAAATCTATATTGCCGGCTCCAACAGGCGCCATATCGACACTGGCCGGTTCAAAGAACGGTTCCTCCGTGGTATACTGGTCTTTCATATGGAACAACTCAAATCTTCCAGGATATTTGTTGATTATTTCAACAGGGTCCTGACCTGCTTTTACTGCCCAGAAAAAGTCGAGTTCCATGGTGATAAGCTCGGGATCCATCTCTTTCAGGAAAATATCGTAGTAAGGAACGATACCGTCATGGTTTTTGAATTCGAAGTTATGGTTGTGGTAACCGAACTTAATTCCGTTTCCTTTCATGATCTCACCAACTTGATTCCAGTCGGCTACCATCTTGCGATATTTATCCAGAGTCCTGTCTTCAGCGTTGATCCATGGCTGTACACAGTATTCCACACCCAACTCGGCGTGATCATCGGCCATTTTCTGGGCGTTTTCCAGGGTGATACCTTTTGCCTCTACCTGGGTATGGCTGCTTGGTATCTCCATGCCAAGGTCGTTAACTATTTTCTTGAACTCTTTTGGAGTGAAACCGTAGAATTTGCCATCTTCGTAGTTGGCCAGTTCAAGATATTTGTAACCTATCTTGGAAATTTGGGTCAACGCGAGAACAGCATCTTTTTCCATAGCATCGCGTACAGTATACATCTGTAAACATACTCCGAACGATTTTGGATCAGCAACAGGAGGCACCGGGGCTACTGCTTTGTTCGCGGCACTATTGCATGCGGTTTGAGATACTAGTACAGCTCCC
>DUOU01000289.1 GCA_012838685.1 Bacteroidota bacterium
ACCGACCCCAACCCTCCGAGCCGGTGATTTTCATGAAACCCGACTCTTCGATAATAAAAAAAAACAAACCGTTTTTTTTGCCTGACTTCTCCAATAACATACAGTACGAGACAGAGTTGGTGGTCAGGATAGACAAACTTGGCAAAGCCATTTCCAAAAAATTCGCGTCCCGGTACTACAACGAGATCACATTAGGGATAGATATTACCGCCCGGGATATGCAACAACAATCCTCCGCCATGGGCTTGCCCTGGGAACTTTCAAAAGGATTCGACGGTTCCGCTCCGTTGGGCGAGTTTATTCCGTTGAGGGAGGTCGGCGATATCGGCAACATCGACTTCCATCTGGACATTAACGGTAAAAGAGTCCAGACCGGAAACTCGGCGGATATGATTTTTTCCATTGATGAGATCATTGAATATGTATCCCGCTATTTTACCTTGAAAACAGGTGACCTTATCTTTACCGGAACCCCTGAGGGGGTAGGCCCACTTAGAATAAACGACCGGTTAGAGGGTTATATAGGCAACAGAAAGTTAATAGATTTCAGGATCAAATAATTTTCTTCGCAAAAAAATAAAACTCAACGGCCCCCTCTACAACAAACAACAGGATATGGATATTTCCCGCATTCTTTTCTTGTCTGCCCCTACAATTCCAAAAAATCGGAATCCCTGGCGCAATACCAACAGAGAGCGGTATTTACCAAATCTTTTCGGTCAATAAAATATTCCTGAGCTGCTTGATGGAAAGATTTTCCCTTAAGGTTCCGTTATCGGCAACCGATATCTTTCCTGTCTCCTCAGATACTATCACCGTCAAAGCGTCACTATGCTCCGACATTCCCAAAGCGGCTCGGTGGCGCATTCCCAGTTTGGGCGACAAGTTGATCTGATCCGTTACAGGCAGGGGGCAACAAGCCGCATATATTCTCCCATCCTCGATCAAAACTGCCCCATCATGTAAAGGGGTGTTTTTAAAAAATATTGTCTCCAGCAAGTTCGCGGTAACATTCGCGTCTATTATCTCCCCATGCTCCGCATAGAGGCTCATGCGGGTCATCCTACCAATAACGATCAATGCCCCGGTTTTGGATTTCGACATCGACTCGGTAGCTTTGACAATCTGCTCCGCGACCTCACTAACGCTTTTCTCTGTCTGTGTTGTCCCGAAAAACCTGTTAAGGGTAAACCGGCTGTTTCTGATATACCTGTTCCCCAATACCAACAAAAATCTTCTTATCTCCTGTTGAAAAACAATCAAGAGAGCAATGACACCCACACCCATCACCTGTCCCATCAAAGCACTGGTCAGGCTCATATCCAAAGCTTTGACAAGAAGCCAAAAAACATAAAGCAAAAAAACCACCAAAAATATACTGAACGCCGAAGTACCTTTTATCAGAATAAATACCTGGTATAGAATAATAGCCACCAGAAAAATATCCAAAATATCCAGGAATGTTATTGGAACCAACATAAATCACTATTTATTAATATCCTTGCCAAGCAACATTTTAATCAACTTAACAGTCTCGACTGCCTCCCTGACATCGTGAACCCTGATAATATCCGCTCCCTTCATCAAAGCAATAGAATTTAAGGCGATAGTGCCGGTCAATGCGTCTGAAGGATTTATGCCTAATGTCTTCCAGATCATCGTCTTGCGCGACAATCCAACCAACAGAGGCATACCCGTGACCCTTAACTCTTCCAGATTTTCCAGCAATTCAAAATTTTGCTCCATTGTTTTGCCGAAACCAAACCCCGGGTCAATAATTATGTCCTTTACTCCACATGAGTTCAATTTGGATATCCTTGGGGCCAGCCATCGCGCGACCGAAGCAACATAATCCCCTTTCGCGACGGAAACAGGCTCAGGTATCCAGTGGGACAAAACATAAGGGACATTGAGCCTTTGCACCGTATCGAACATTTTATCGTCAAGTTCGCCGCCGGATATGTCGTTGATAATCGCCACTCCATACTCTGTCACAGCCTTCTCGGCAACAACCGACCTAAAGGTGTCAACAGACAAAATTATGTTTGGAAAGTTATCTCTTATTGTTCCCAGGGCCTTCATAACCCTATCCTCTTCTGTCTTCTCGTCCACAAAATCGGTACCTGGCCGGGTTGAACATCCGCCCACATCAATAATATCAGCCCCTTCGGCCACCATTTCAGCGACCCTGTCAACAATATTTTCACTGTTCCGAACTCTGCTGGCGGCATAGAACGAGTCGGGCGTAACATTAACAATACCCATTACTCTGGGCACCTCAAGATCCAGTAGATCACCGCCAATGTTTATCTGTCCGGGTTTTAAGGATATCATCTCCATTGAAAAGCGAAAAGTAGTCATTTTAGAATAAACCACAAAACACCCTTTTTATTATTTGCTGAAAAGAGTTTCCGCTTTAATCTATAAAGTGTACATTTGTGCCTTACTGGAATTTATTTGGACTGATGAGGCTATTTGTTATTGAGGGAATCGATGGTGCCGGCAAATCTACACAGATAAAATTGCTGAACAACTATCTTACCGCCAAAGGAAAAAAAACAGAATACCTCCACTTTCCCAGGACAGAAACCCCTTACTTCGGAGAGTTGATAGCCCGTTTTCTGAGGGGAGAGTTTGGATCCCTTAACGAAGTGGATCCCTGGCTTGTAGCGATGCTGTATGCGGGAGACAGAAGGGATGCCGCAGAAACCATAATAAAATGGCTGGAAAAGGGAAGAGTAGTGTTACTCGATAGGTATACCTACTCCAATATTGCCTACCAGTGCGCCAAGATAGAGGAGAACGCCGAGAGAAAAAGACTTATGAACTGGATTCTGGATCTAGAGTTCAACCATTTCAAGATACCAAAACCAGATATAAATATTTTTCTTGACGTTCCCTTCGCTTTCACACAAAGCAGGCTTACGAATGTAAGATCGGGAAACGACAGAGATTATCTTCTGGGAACAAAAGACATTCATGAAGAATCACTCGAATTCCAGGAGAGAGTCAGGGATATCTACCTGAGCCTCCAGTCCCAAGAAAATAATTTTGCTGTTGTTGATTGCGGCGACCAACATGGCGAGATGCTTAAACCTGGAGAGATATTCGAAAAGATAACCTATCTTTTGGAGAAAAGGGGATTATTGGATGACCTTAACATATAAATGGTCAGGTAAAATTTGCCTTAATGATTACTTTAGCGTAACAGAAAATTAACAAATATTTTGTCCCGATGAAGATATTAAAGATCATATCCCGGATAATAGTTGGTGTTGTGTTCATTTTTTCCGGTTTTGTTAAAGCCGTTGATCCACTTGGCACCGTATACAAGTTCGGAGATTACCTCAACGCTTTCAACCTTTCATTTTTGACCCCTCTCTGTCTCCTTTTTGCTATTGGATTATGTACACTTGAATTCCTGGGCGGCATATCTGTCTTGTTCAATATCAAGCCAAAGATAGGTATATGGACAGTGACTCTCCTTATGGCAGTTTTTACCCCCCTGACTTTTGTTTTGGCGCTTACAAATCCGGTAAGCGACTGCGGCTGTTTTGGTGATGCTATTCATCTTACAAACTGGCAGACTTTTTTTAAAAATGTTGTATTGGCTATTCCAACCGCTTTTCTGTTTATCAAAAGGAATGAACAGGATAGCAATTTCAAGTCCAAGTCTGAATGGACAATTATCGTCGCTTCGACCCTGTTATTCCTGATATTCATATTTTATAACCTCCGTTATCTTCCGGTGATCGATTTTTTACCATATAAGGTTGGGACATATATTCCCGAAAAGATGATAGTGCCGGAGGGAATGCCCGTAGATCAATACGAAACAACATTTATTTACGAAAAGGAGGGAAAACAGGAGGAGTTTACCCTGGAAAATTATCCCGCGAACGATACTACCTGGAAATTTGTGGACGCACGAACAAAACTGGTCTCCAAAGGTTATGAGCCCCCTATACACGATCTTACATTTACAAATGAAAATGGGGAAGACAAAACAGACCTGATACTTGCCTCCCAAAACTATACTATGTTCATGATATCCAAAAAACTGGGAGAAGTAAAAGCCGAAAAAATAAGGGAAGGGCTCTCATTTGGAGAGGAACTTAAAAGTTTGGGAATAGACTTTTACCTGCTCACATCTTCAAGCAGCGGAGAGGTCCGTGATTACATAACACCCAAAATATTCACCGGAATACCTGTTTTTGAAGAGAAGGACGACTTTTATCTGGTTGATGAGATAACATTGAAAACCATGGTAAGATCAAATCCGGGATTTATGCTGATCAAGGAGGGCACCATAATCGCTAAATGGTCATGGGCCGGTAGACCCGATATAGAGACAATTATAAATATATTAAACAATTAATTTTTAAATATTAGAAAATGAGAAAACAAATTGTTGCCGGAAACTGGAAGATGAACAAGAATCTTCAAGAGGGTATAGAACTCGCTAAATCGATCAACGACTATTTCATGGAAAAGCCAGCCGCAAAAGCTGAAGTTATACTCTGCACGCCTTTTATCCATTTGGCCGGAGTGGCCCCTATCCTTAAAGCCAATAAACTTTTCCTTGGAGCGCAAAACTGTGCCTCAGAACCTTCAGGTGCCTACACCGGTGAGATTTCACCCGATATGATCAAAAGTACGGGAGCACAATATGTAATTCTGGGCCATTCGGAGAGAAGGACATATTACCTCGAAGACAACGCTATACTGAACAAAAAAACCGTTCTCGCCCTGAACAGTGGATTGAACGTTATCTTCTGCTGCGGCGAAGTCAAAGAGGAACGTGAGGCGGGGAAGCACTTTGATGTTGTAAAAACCCAGTTAAAAGAGGGACTTTTCACGCTGAAAGCGGAAGAGTTGAAAAAAGTTGTCATCGCTTATGAACCGGTTTGGGCCATTGGAACGGGACTCACCGCGTCTCCCGAACAGGCACAGGAGATGCACAAATATATCAGGGACCTTGTTAAAACACAATACTGTGAAACAGTGGCGAACGGTATAACCATACTTTATGGCGGCAGTTGCAAGCCTTCCAACGCCAGGGAAATTTTCTCCAAACCAGATGTTGACGGAGGTCTTATTGGTGGCGCGGCCTTGAAAAAAGAGGACTTTGTGGCCATTGTTGAAGCATTTTAATTATATTTACAGATAATAACGCATATATAGAGCCCTAACTGTCGGGGCTCTATGTGCGTTATTCCCTATGCGGCGCACAGGGATCTTTTTTGTTGTTAAAACAATGTGTACGCTAAAAAAACTCACCATACTTTGTTTAACCATAGTGTTGTTCGCGCGATTGAGCGTCAAAGCCCAGATTGGCATCGCATTTTCGGGCGACCAAACAAAGTTTGGTGAGGAGCTCACGACGTTTATGGGGCCAAATTTGACCCCTGAACAGACAACAAATCTAAACACCTTCATCCATAACCTTGATTCAACATATTTCAGTCCCGAAAACAGGACTAAAATTGTAGATATCGCCAGTCAATTCCGCAAAAGGTCTATGCGACCCGTACCCAATTTCAATAATTTTTTTTCCACGATAAATTTATTTGTCGCTAATTCCCTTAAAGAACAAACAGTAACATATTGGCTCAAAGCCCTTGGTGAAATCCTGCTCGACCCGGGAAATTCAAACGACTTCATAGACAAGTATGTCAACAACTTCGGTAAAACGATCGTTGACAACATCTTGTACGAATCACTGTCAGGTATTGTTTGGAAAGTAACCGACAGTCAACTTGATTTTACATACGATACCACTTTCAAAGTAGTTGTAAAAGAGGCTGTTCTTGTCTGTTACTCCCAGAGGGACAGCACTAAAATACTCAGAGTGAACGGTGTTTACCTGCCCGACCGATTGTTGTTCATGGGATCAACGGGTAGGGTGACATTCGAAAAAGCAGGTTACAGCGCAAACGAAGTGTATGCCGATATTAAAGATTATAATCTGGACATTACGCGAAACTCCTTCATATTGGATTCCGCGCTGCTCACCCATAAAACATATTTCAACGAACCGGTCTATGGCACACTGAACGATCAGGCCACTACTTTCAGAAACAAAGAAAACGCCACATACCCCCGTTTCGCAACCTATAAAAAATCCTTTTTCATTGAAGATATATACGAAGATATAGACTATGAGGGAGGATTGTCATTTGAAGGGGCTTCTGTTAAAGGTAAAGGCGATTATACCGAGTTGGCAACGATTTCTATGTACAGAAATGATACTCTCTACATTAAAATTACCGCTGAAGAGTACCTCTTCTCCCAAAACAGATTGGCGAGCGCCGAAACTTCAATGGTTCTTTATCTTGACAAAGACTCTATATTCCACAATAACCTGAGCTTTTCCTATAATCCTACTACCCGTCAGGTTAACATGTTCCAGGCAAACAATCCAATATCCAAAGGGCCATACTTCAACTCTTTCCATAGTATGGATATGTACTTTGAGCTGCTCTCATGGAACATGAACGAATCCAAAATTGTAATGTCCAAGGCCATTGGAGCCGCGCAGGGGCGGGCAGAATTTGAATCGGCATCCTTTTTCAATGAAAACAATTATCTGCAACTTCAGGGAATAGACCAATACCATCCCCTGGTTAGATTGATAAGATTCGCTGAATGGTATTATTCGGAGACTTTTCCGGTGGAAGAGTTCGCGAAATGGCTAAACAAACCGGTCGAGACAGTAATTGGCTTGTGCATTGATATGGCAAACAAGGGATTTCTCTATTACGACAGACTGTTAAACATGGTCACGCTCAAACAGAAAACTCACGATTATGTCAATGCGTTCCTTAAACGGCAGGATTACGATGCCATGAGAATCCAGAGTGTTGTTGGCTCTTCAAACGATAACGCCACGTTGAACCTTAACAATTATCAGATTACCGTTAACGGAGTTTCCGGAGTAAATCTCAGCACCGCCCAAAACGTATATATCCGCCCCTACAACAACTCACTGATAATCGGCAAAAACAGAACTATTGAATTTGACGGCATGGTAAATGCCGGACTGTTTACAATTTATGGACATAAGTTCAGGTTTGATTATGATACCTTTAAGGTTGATTTGTCCTCTATTGACTCTATAAAAATTGCCGTTGAGACCGACATTCTCGATCCTTACGGGAATCCCTACATAAAAGACATCGAAAACCTCATACAATTGGGTTCCGCCGAAGTATTTATCGATGATCCAATGAACAAATCGGGTCAGCGGAAACTGGGACAATACCCAATTTTCAATGCCACCTCCTACTCCTACATATTTTACGATAAAATTGCCGGACTTGAGGGGGTTTATCCCAAAAGTGAAGTCTATTTTCGAATCGACCCCTTCACTTATGAAAACATTGACCACTACAAGGAGGAGGATATGCATCTGAAAGGAACCTTTATTGCGGATGGCATTGTAGAGCCTATTGACCAATACCTTACTATTCAGGAAGATAACTCTCTCGGCTTCAATATGGAGATTCCCGAAGATGGCATAAGTCTCTATAACAACAAAGGTGTGCTTTACAATAATTTGACAATGAGCAACAAGGGGCTTATCGGCTCGGGAAAACTTACACACTTTACCTCCACAACTACCGCTAAGGAATTCAAACTATATCCCGATTCCATGATCACACAGGCCACTAGCCTTGAAATTGAAGAGAATAGCATGGGGCAGTATCCCGTGGTCAATGCTGAGGAGGTATCGATCAAATGGACACCCGCAGAAGATAAGTTTGTGGCCAAAAACAGTGTCGACAAACGGTTCAATATGTTCGATAATGGAACACTGTTTGACGGGTTGCTGACAATTACACCGACAGGCCTGTCGGGCTCCGGACAGACCAATACCCAGGATTCCAGGATCGTATCCAACCTCTTTAACTTCTCCTCCAGAACCATACAGGCCGACACATCCACATACAACCTTTTTTCGCCCTCATCCACAAGTTTTGCCTTTATAGCTGACAATGCCTCCACGAATGTCAACTTCGACACAGGTCTGGCCAGTTTTAGGCTAAACACCGACAATTCGATGGTCATGTTCCCGGATATACAATATTTGTGCACAATGAGCAACTTTGTATACGACATGAACAGCAAGGTTATGGAGATGGAACAGAAAGGCGAATCCTCTTTCACGCTCCTGGCCCCACAAGAGTTGCTGGAGTTAACAAAAGATCAATATGATGAACCAACCTTCTTCTCGACAAACGTTAACAACGATACTATCTCTTTCTTCTCATCAAAAGGCAGATATTATGTCGACAGGGAAATTATTGAGGCCGATAATATAAATTACATCCCTATAGCCGATGCCTTGATCCAACCCGGCGATGGAAAGATAACTATCAACCGAAGAGCTAAAATTGAGAAAATTGACAACGCTTTGGTTGCCATCAACAATAAACATATCATACATACCGCTACAATTTCCATCGAATCGACAAAAAAATATTCCGGTAGTGGTATTTATGATTACGTTGATGAAGAGGGAGGCATCCAACAGATATCATTCCCGGAGATAACGGTGGATACTCTTCGTTCCAGTGCTCAAGGCTATATAGCCGCTGCTGAAAACTTTATGCTTAGTCCCGCTTTTGGTTTCCAGGGCGATGTGCAGCTCTTCTCCCTGAACAAGGATCTAACATTTACCGGTGCGGCCTCTGTAGTGCATGATTGCGATATCAAGAGTTATTCGATAAAATTCAAATCGGCAATTGATCCGAAAAATGTAATGATCCCCGTTAGCGATAAGCCAAGGGATATAAATGACAACCTGGTTTTTTCGGGTTCATATATCAATATCGACTCCGCGCATATATATCCCGCTTTCCTATCGGCCCAAAAATCGTGGTCCGATGTTGGACTGGTCACCCCCAACGGATATATGTGGTACAACAAAAGCAAAAACAGCTATCTGATAGCATCAAAAGAAAAGCTTGTTGATCCCTCGTTACCGTCAAACCTTATTGAGTTCAACAAAGAATCTTGTTCAATTTACGGTGAAGGAAAGATCAACTTTGGAACCAACTTTGATCTGGTACTCACCTCACAGTCGGGTCAGTTCGAACAGAAGATTGATTCGGGAAAAGTCACTCTCAGGACAATGCTCGCATTTGATTTTTATTTCTCTGAAGGGGCCCTTACAATGATGGGTGACGAGCTGAAAATGATCCCGACCCTCAAGGCGGTGGATATTGGCAGCGACTTTTACAGGAAGGGTATGATAAATATATTTGGTGAGGAGATTGCTGCCGGAATAAGTACCGATCTAGGGCTCTACGGATCCCTGAGATCAATTCCAAAAGGATTTAACTATGAAATTGTACTTAACGACGTGAATTTGTACTGGGACGAATACAACTCTTCTTTCAGATCAGTCGGTCCTATCGGAATAGGATTTATCGGAACCCAACCAATGAACGTATATGTGGATGGATACATTGAAATCCAACGTCGCCGAACCGGAGATATGTTCGACATTTATCTCAAAGCCGACAACTCAACGTGGTATTATTTCTCGTATATGAGGGGGAACATGATGGCACAGGCCGGAAACAACAACTTTAATCTATTGATATCAACCGAAAAACTCAGCAAGAGAAAACACCCTGAGTCCACGGTCCGCAAACCCTATTCATATATGATCTCCGTGGAAGACAGGCTTCCGCGTTTCATCCGCAGGATGGAAGAGGTTCCTGTTGACCCATCTTCCAATATTTTGGATGGCTCCATGTAATAACAATGTTTTCTATATTTTAATGGCTTTGCCCCGCTCCCCCAGTTCTATGATCTCCATATCCCTGATCTCCGTACCGTCAATCGCGAATCTTATAGCCGTCATATACTTATGAAACCCATGATATCCCGCCGCACCAGGATTGACATATAAAAAACCTGTCTTTGGATCACGCGCCACTTTGGCTATATGCGAATGTCCGCATACAAACAAATCGGGTCTCCTGGAGCTGATCAATCCGCTAATTTTATGGTTATACCTACCGGGTGTACCGCCAATATGGGTCATAATAACATCCACCCCTTCCGTTCGGAACTCAAGAACCTCCTTAAAAGTTTTTCTGATAACGCCGCCATCAATATTTCCATATACCGCCTTCAAAGGTTTGAATAGCGCCAACTTTTTTGCCACCTCCATGCTACCGATATCACCGGCATGCCATATCTCATCCGTCTCCCCAAAAAACTCGAACAGATCCGGATGCAACCAGCCATGAGTATCCGACAATAATCCAATTTTGTGCATATTGACCCTCCCGTTTATAGGCGACAAATTAAGAAAACATCTTCCACTTTTCAAATCATTTCTCCTTTCCCAATATTTATCGGAACATATTGTCCCGGTAAACCGGTTCATTAATTGGACAAGGGCAATAAAGATAATTGCTTACTTTCGCGGAAAAGAGAGTTATGCAGGTATTTTATGCTCCCGATATCGACAGAGAAAGGTATGTTCTTGACCCAAAAGAGTCCCGGCATATTGTTAGGGTACTTCGGATGAAAAACGGTGACAATGTTAGGTTAATAGACGGAAAGGGCAATCTATACGAGGGAGTTATAGAAGATGCCGACCAAAACGGATGCGCGATAAAAATTGAAAAAATTAACCCGAATTTCGAAAAAAGAGGGTATAACCTGCATATAGCCATCTCTCCCCTTAAAAATCCCGAAAGATTGGAGTGGTTTGTCGAAAAAGCCGTTGAAATTGGGATAAACAGCATAACCCCGCTGAAATGCGACCGGACGGAAAAGAGTGGTATAAAAAGGGAAAGAATCTCCAATATCATCATCTCCGCCATGAAACAGTCAATTAAGAGTCAACTCACCGAACTGTCGGATCAGATATGTTTCGGTGAATTTATAACAAAGAGTCGTCCCGGCATCAAATTGATAGCGCATTGTGACAGCTCTTTTGAACGCAAAGGTATCAACGAGGCATATATAAAAGGAGAGAACGCGACGATAGTAATCGGACCTGAAGGTGATTTTTCCAGGGAAGAGATAACATTGGCCCTTGAGCATGGATACACCTCAATACATCTGGGAACAAGCCGACTTAGGACAGAAACTGCCGGAATCGCCGCCTGTCACAGCATATACCTGTTAAATCAGTGACTCTTCCTTATCTTGCGAATGAAGTTCTCGATCAAATTTTCATCTGGCTCCGGGGGCCGTATAGTTTCGAACAATCCGGTAATATCGGCAAACCCGGTATCAAGGCTGAACGCGTCCTCAAAAAGATCTGTTTCGCCTGTATCAATGTCACTGAAAGAGATAAACTGGGTAGAAATTATATTCATAGGCATCATCTTTTTACAGAAAACGCCCCACAAACTTTTTTATTGCCAAAACCGCAAAAACATTGTGTATTGTTCAAGTAACACAGGAGAAATCAGTTCGAAAGCACGACATTGTTTTCATCTACCATTTTGCGGATGTTGATCAGAGCGTATCTCATCCTTCCAAGTGCGGTATTGATGCTTACACCCGTAATTTCCGCGATCTCCTTGAAACTTAAATTGACAAAATGCCTGAGTATCACAACCTCCTTCTGATCCTCCGACAATTGGTCTATGATCCTCCTTAAATCTTTTCTTATCTGTTTTTTGACAATTACATCCTCCGCGTTCGACTCAACAATCTTTCTTGAATTGAAAATATCACCATCATAATCGCCATCCGCAACGATCTTCATCTGCTTTTCCTTCCTGAAGTGATCTATTATAAGATTATGCGAAATACGCATTACCCACGATAAGAACTTTCCATCATCCCTATACTTGCCCGCCCGTAAGGATTGCAGCACTTTCAAAAATGTGTCCTGAAACAGATCCTCCACCAAAGCAGTGTCGCGAACATACATTCCTATGTAGGCATAAACCCTGTTCTTGTGGCG
>DUOU01000290.1 GCA_012838685.1 Bacteroidota bacterium
ATACAAAAGGCTTCGGCAACTGAACAGGGAAAATAGGGTTAAAAAAAAATTGGGCAATAAAGGTTGATACGGGTTTTGTGAAAACGCCTGTTATCAGGATAATGATATATTGTTGCTAAAATGTGCCCATAATAGGTTTTTATATTGAAAAGACTTGGCAATTGTGCTATTTCCCTTAAAAAAAAGAAAGAATAGTTTTGTTTACCTTAAAATCTGTTTACTTTTGCCGGAGTTAAATCAAAATTAAGAATGGGACGTTTTGAATTTAAGGCTTATTGGTTTTATTGGTACTATTACCAAACTTTACCTATGAACAATAAGCTGCTATAATCATGACGAAAAAAATTATAAAGCCTGTTGTTCAATAAAACAACGGGCTTTTTTGTTGATGGTTCTTTTTTGATTGTACTTTTGTCGATATTTTTTATTAAGACTATAAACTAAATGGGAAAAGTCTTTTTTTTGTTCGCTACTGCTCTTATGCTGGCTCTGTTGTCACCGGAAGTTAATGCCCAAAAAAGTGTTATACAACTGGACGACAACCGTTCTCTTGAGATAGGGGGATGGGTCAGATCTGAATTCATATTTAATTCAAGGGCTACGATCGAAGCAGTGGACGGGCTTTTTTCATTATATCCAATGGAGGTGATCCTTGACGATAATGGTGTGGATATCAATGGAAATCCATCAGTCGCCATGTCATCCGTGGCTACCCGCTTTACCGGGACTTTCAAAGGCCAGACAATTGGTGAAGCATCTTCGGAGGCTTATGTAGAGATGGACTTCACGGCAAAATCCAGCGCGAACAGCTTTATGTTCCGTCAGGGATGGATCCGGCTGTCGTGGGATCATGCCCAATTATTGATAGGTCGTGCCTGGCACCCTATGGCGGCATACAGCATGCCGCACGTGATAAACCTGAACTTTGGCGCGCCGTTCTTTACCTTCAACAGAAGCGAACAGGTGAGGTTTACATATCTGCCCGAAAATTTTATACTGTCGGCAACAGCCTCATACCAGGGATCATATGCTTCCGATGGCCCCAGGGGAAGGAGCGATGAGTATATGAGAAACGCTATCATACCTGAGATGAGCATAGCGGCTGTTTACCAAGAGGGAGAAATAAAGGTTGGAGTAGTCGCCAACACAAAGACCTTGAAACCCAGGAACACAGTAACCGGACTGGATGGTATCACCAAAAAGACCAGGACAAAGCTCACAACAATATCCGGCCAGATTTTTTCCGAGTTCAACAATGGAAACATTTCAATAAGGGTCAACGGATCTTATACCCAGAACTGCTCGGAATCATATATGCTGGGGGGATACGGGGTGAGCGATTATAATCTGCTTACCGGTGTGGAGAGATACACCCCCTCGCAGCATCTCAATGGATGGATAAGCGTGGAGACAGGCGAAAAGCTGAAATATGGATTTTTCGCGGGACATACGAAAAACCTTGGAACACTCGATCCGGTTATCGGTTCGTTCTACGGCAGGGGATATGACATAGCTTCAATATCGAGGATCGCTCCGAGAGTATATTATCAATTTCCCAAACTGAGTGTTGTTTCGGAACTTGAATATACCACGGCATGGTACGGCACTCCGAATGGGGCCGACAACGGTAGGGTGAGCGGAACCGCTCCTTCCGGCAATCTGAGACTTTTGATGATGGCTGTATACTATTTTTAAACAGAAGTTTTTAATATTTTGGTAAAAGATGGAGAACAAGAGTAAATATTGGGAAGAAGAGATCGAAACAATGGACAGAAAGTCGCTTGAGGCTTTGCAGTTGGAACGGTTGAAAAAAACGGTAGGGAGGGCATCAACATCACCCTACTATAAAAAACTTTTCGCCGAAAAGAACATTTCACCCGATAAGATAAACAGCCTGGAAGATCTGCAAAATATTCCGTTCACCACAAAAGAAGAGCTCAGGAACAATTACCCATACGGATTTGTGGCGGGCTCGATGAAAGAGGCGGTCAGGTTGCACTCCTCAAGCGGAACGACAGGTAATCCCACGGTTGTGCTCCACTCGAAACATGATCTGGATTCATGGGCAAATCTTGTGGCCCGCTGTATGTATATGGTAGGATTGCGGGATACCGATATTTTCCAGAACACATCGGGTTACGGAATGTTTACCGGTGGCCTTGGTTTCCAATATGGGGCGGAACGGCTGGGGGCGTTGACCGTGCCGGCAGCGGCGGGGAACACGAAACGCCAGATAAAGTTTATAATGGACTTTGGCACTACAGCCATCCATGCGGTGCCAAGCTACGCTATCCATCTGGCCGAAACGTTCAGGGAGATGGGCATCGACCCGATAAAGGAGACTAAACTGACCACATTCCTCATTGGCGCCGAACCTCATACTGAGGAGCAGCGCAAGCGTATAGAGGAGATGATGGGGGTGAAGGCCTACAATAGTTATGGTCTGTCGGAGATGGCCGGTCCCGGTATAGCGTTTGAGTGTACCTGGCAGAACGGAATGCACTTCTGGGAAGATTGTTATATTGTGGAGATCATTGATCCGGAGACGTTGGAGCCGGTGAAAGAGGGGGAGATAGGGGAGATGGTGCTTACAGCGCTTGACAGGACAGCTATGCCGCTGTTAAGGTACAGAACAAGAGACCTGACAAGATTTATACCGGGCGACTGTCCTTGTGGCCGGCACCACAAACGAATCGACAGGATGAAGGGGAGGAGCGATGATATGTTTATCGTCAAGGGGGTCAACATATTCCCGATGCAGATTGAGAAACAGTTGATGAAATATGAGCAGCTGGCATCGGGTTATATGATAACCATACAGCCTACCGCTACTGGCGACGAGATTGTTGTTGAGGTAGAGTTGAGCACCCTCTTCTCCGACGATTACAGTGATCTGGAAAATCTGCAAAAATCTATAACCAGGTCGTTAAAAAACGAAATTCTTGTTACCCCCAGGGTTAAATTGGTACAAAAAGGCACAATCCCGAGGACAGAGGGGAAGGCGGTGAGGGTGAAAGACTTGCGAAAATTAGTGTAATATTCGGATAAATGATTGGACGCCAAATCGGCAAATTTGAAATAATTAACCTTGAACAATAACCCTAAACTTAATATTGATTATGTTCGGAATAGATGATCCCGGAATATGGATTGCCTACCTGCTTATAGCGGCGTGCGTGGTCTTCGCCATAATATTTAGTATCAAAACCTGGAACCAGGAGGATATCTCCGATTCCGAATAAACTTAAGAGACCATGAGCGGATTTGGATTGGGACTTATAGTACTGTTATATTTTCTTGTACTCGCGTATCTGGGTTGGCTGGGCTACAAAAACACCGCCGACTCCAAGGATTATCTTATCGCCGGTGGAGATACCCACCCGGTGATGATGGCACTGGCCTATGGCGCTACATTTATCTCCGCTTCCGCGCTTGTCGGTTTTGGAGGCGTATCGGCCGCATATGGTATGGGGATAGAATGGCTGTGCCTGCTAAACATTTTGATGGGGGTGATAGTTGCCTATATCTTTTTTGGTCGCAGAACCCAGGTCATAGGCAAAAGATTGGAAGCCCACACTTTTGCCGAGTTTCTGGGAAAGTACTACGAATCTAATTTCGTCAAATACTTCGTTGCCGCCGTCATATTTCTCACCATGCCTCTCTACGCCGCTGTTGTACTGAAAGGGGGCGCCGTCTTTATCGAGGAGATGTTCAAAATTGACTTTAACCTGGCATTGCTTCTGTTGACACTGGTCGTGGCCGGATACGTCATAGCCGGAGGGATGAAAAGCGTCGTCTATACCGATGTTTTACAGGCGTGCATAATGGTCGGCTCTATCCTGTTTCTGGCCTACTGGTTCTTTTTTAGGGAGATGGGAATGGGTTTTGCCGAAGCCAACAGGGCACTATCGGATATGTCGCATTTAGTGCCCGAAAAATTTCAGGCTTTGGGTCATGTTGGCTGGACATCGATGCCCAGTTTAGGTTCTCCGCAGTGGTACACCCTTGTAACCTCGTTGATACTTGGCGTGGGTATAGGTTGTTTGGCGCAGCCGCAGCTTGTTGTCCGTTTTATGACCGTGAAAGGGACAAAAGAGTTGAACAGGGGGGTGCTTATAGGTACTGTTTTCCTGGTCCTCACGGTAGGTATAATGTACCATATAGGTGCTCTTTCAAATCTCTATTTTTATAAAACCACGGGAATGGTGGCTACGGATGTCTCACCCGACATCGACAAGATTATACCGCTGTTTATTAACTCCTTTATGCCCGGCTGGTTTTCCGCTGTGTTCATGCTTTGCGTAATTTCCGCGGCTATGAGCACATTGAGCTCGCAGTTCCACACTATGGGGGCCGCCGTGGGAAGGGATATTTATTCGGGATTTACCCGTAGGGATAACTGGCCCAAGGAGTTGACACGTGCGGGCGTTTTGTTCACCATACTGGTTAGTTATGTTATCTGCTATGTGCTTTCTGCCTCGGTTATAGCGAGGGGTACATCCCTATTTATGGGAATTTGCGCGGCTACGTTTCTGCCCATATATTTCGCCGCTCTCTTCTTGAAGAAAAAGGTATCCGTTGTATCGGTCAAATGGAGTCTGTGGACAGGTCTGCTGACCAGTTTCTTCGCTCTCGTCTTTCTGCACAGGTCGGAAGCCGTTGCTCTCGGAATTTGTAAGGTTCTGTTCGGCAAGGAGGTGTTGATAGAAAAATATCCGTGGTATATGATTGATCCCCTGCTTTTTGCTTTGCCATTATCCATAATGGCCTTGATTATTGCCGAACTTGTTGTAAGAAGAAAATCGGGTAAAAACCGATAAACAACGGAAGCGGTCCGTAATCTTTATACCGTAAAGGCAGAGGATTAGAAATAGATATAATTAAAGAGGCGGCCACACATTGTGGCCGCCTCTATTGGTTTTATGGAGTGTGAAATTATTTATCCGACTGTTTCTTTAACAGGTCGCGTATTTCGGTAAGCAACAACTCTTCCTTGGAAGGGGCAGGTGGAGCGGAAGGAGCAGCGGCGGCGGCCTCCTCTTTTCTCTTTATAGAGTTCAATCCTTTTACGAAAAGGAAGATTACCCAGGCTATGATAAGAAAGTCAACGCACACCTGGATAAAAGAACCGTAGTTGAGTGTCACGGCGGGAGCATC
>DUOU01000291.1 GCA_012838685.1 Bacteroidota bacterium
ATCATTTATAAAGGAGGAGCCCTACATCGCGGTCAACCTGTTGTTAGCGTTGATAATAGCAGGTGTCTTGGTCTACTCCCTGGTTTTCTCCCCCGATAAGGGAGATTATCCAGTTGCCTGCGTGCATGAGCTTCTTACCGGGGAACCGTGCGTGTCGTGCGGTCTCTCCCACAGTTTCTCTCTTATTCTGAGGGGCCGTTTTGAGGAGGCATTTGATTGGAATCCGCATGGCATAAGGTTGTTTCTCTTTTTTTCGGGGCAACTGCCAATGAGGATACTGTTTTCGATTTTGTACTTTTTTCTGGCCGACAAACGGAGGTCTCTCGTGACAATCGATATCGCTCTCTCCCTTTTATTCGCCCTCTACTCCTTTTGGCCGTTCCTGGTGTATATATACCGACTTTTTATATCTTTGGCTTGATAAAGAACATTAATAGTGGTGTCAACCATCAATACAAACCTGTTCCGGGGCATCATATCGTCGCCATGTTTCGCCATAGCCGCCCTGTTGATGGTTTTTTCCCGAACCGTTCTCCAGTCGCAGTCGGCTCCCCAGTCGGTCGACAATAACGGCATATATGAATTTCTCGACGAACTTGCCAGCGGCCACATCATCGCCATAAATCAGGCGGTAAAGCCTTTTAACAGGGATTATATCGCCCGAAAACTGGAAGAGGCCGATCTGCGGCGCGAAGAGCTTAACCGGCGTCAACTTGGGGAACTCGATTTTTACCTTGCCGACTTCCAAAAGGATATGGGCAACGGGGCCGGCGTAAAGGGCAAGGCGGAGTGGGTCACATTGGGCGTCGCTCTTCGCGGGGAACGATGTTTTGACATGTTTTACTACAGCGACTCGCTCTTCTCGATCACCGTTAACCCCATAGTCGGGGGCGAAATGTTTTATACCGGCGACGGGAATGCCACCTACTGGCGTAACGGGGTTGATGTGAGGGCCTATCTGGGCAATTGGGCCTTCTTCGCCTCTCTGCGCGACAATCATGAAGACCCTATACTGGGTAAAGCGGGCTACCTCGCGCAACGAAGGGGGGGACATATTAAAAATGGCACCGACTACAGCGAGATGCGAGGAGGCATTGCTTATCGGTGGGAGTGGGGCGATATTGGCCTGAAAAAGGACAACTTTGTTTGGGGCACAAACTATAACGGCGCCAACATATTTGGGGGCAGGAACCCGTCGTTTATCTATCTGAACCTGCATTTAACCCCAACCTACTGGTTTGAGTTCAACTATATACATGGATGGCTGAACTCCATGGTTGTCGATTCCGCGAGGTCGTTTTGGGTATCCAACGGTTATGGTGATGACTACAGGGAGAGATACCACAAAAAATACCTGGCGGCTAACATGTTTACCTTCACCCCCCTTGATCAACTGAATATTTCGGTGGGCAACAGTGTGGTGTACGACGATGCGTCGGCCAATCCGGCATATCTTTTCCCGCTCTTTTTTTACAAGTCGGTTGACCATTCCATGACATCGGGTATCGACAATATGAACTCGCAGATGTTTTTGGATATAAGCAGCAGGCAGATAAAAAATCTCCACCTCTACGCCACTCTCTTTATTGACGAGCTTTCGGTGAAACGGTTCGGCATGGACGACCAGTGGAACTTTTTGGGCTGGAAGGCGGGGGGCCGGCTAAGCAACTTCCCGCTTGAAAACCTGTCGGTTACCGGTGAGTTTACCTACTCTTATCCGTTGACCTACCAACATTACGTGCCGACGACCACCTTTGAGTCGAACAATTTCAACCTGGGACATTACCTTACCGACAATGCCAGGGAACTGTATATGGCTTTAGGTTACAAGCCGTTGAGGGCGATGGATATATCGCTCTATTTTGTTGGTGCCGTCAGGGGTCCCGATTATACGGAACTGGGAACCGGCAGGGTGGGAAATCCACCGTTGGAGTCGGTAGAGTGGGAAAGGCGGGTGGTGGGCATGAAAGCCAGGTTTCAGCCCTACAATGATCTCTATATTTGGCTAGGCTTCGAGATAAGCGATATCAGCGGCGACGCCTCGCTCTCCCCTCCCTGTTTTTATGGAGACAAAAACATCCTTGATATAGGGGTAACTTTCGGGTTTTAACTGGAGAGGGGAACAAAAGTAAATACTACACCGGAGAGAGACCTTCGAGGCGATAGCATCGTCAGTCTC
>DUOU01000292.1 GCA_012838685.1 Bacteroidota bacterium
ATTGTTGGCGCATTTTGTGGAGAATATGGGACTCGAACCCACCACCTTTTGATTGCGAACCAAACGCTCTACCAGATGAGCTAATTCCCCATTACGATTTGGTCTTTTGAACCACCGCGAAGTTACAACTTTATTCCTTATAATGTATCCAATGGCGTTACTTTAAATGGAATCCCTACTGAAGAACGGCTTCTCTCCCTGGATTTTTCTGATGACTTTCATAGCCTGGTCGACGTTCTCCTCGGTGCCCCTTATAAGTAACGATACGGCCCCTTCGGCACCGCCGACACCACCGGAGGCAATCTGCGTCACCTCAACATGAGCGAACTGTTTTATCGCCTCTATCTCCGTGAACAGTTCACCGGGAAGCGACATGAGTCGCGGTATCCCCTGGGAAGGGTCATCCATTGTTTTTACCAAAGCGTCGATATCCGCGGAGCTGTTTTTCTCGAGCCCAACGGGTATTATCAGCTTGGATTTTTGCTCGCCGATTTTAGGAAGGATCTTTCCCACGGTGCCGTTGTCGCTGCTGCCGATCAGTACGGCGGCCTTTTTCTGGTCGTAATTTATCAGGTTGGCGCCTTTGAGTATAACCGACCCTCTCCGTAGTTTGTTCAGCGCCTCGTCGAACGGTAGGTTTGTATGAACTCCGTCATGGAAATAGAGTTCGGTTACCTGTTCCGTTTCTATGGTGCCGTAGGGAGAGTTTGCCGGAGCTATCCTGCCGCTTGTGAAACGTCCCGGCTCTAACCTGCTTCTCAACAACTCTTCGGCAATGTAGTGGTTGGTGGTTCCCTTGCAAACCACCAGATCCCCATCATTGAGCTGATCGGCAATAGGGCCATACAACAACAATCCCTTGGCGATAAGTCGTTTACTTTCAGCAGGCGTTAATGATACCCAAGCTCTGTAATCGCCCGGGATCGAGTCAGTATCAATATTTTTCATAGTTTTCGCGGAATTTTTGGCAATTTCTTTTTCCTCTGTTTTATAGCGTCTATCGTGTATTTTTTGGGCGAGCCAGATTATTAATGTCAACGCGACCAGAAAAACAAAAAGGGGGTATAGTCGTTTCATATTTTAAAAAACTTATCTGAGATCGGCCGCGATAATCGATACATCGTCAAACATTGTGGGGTTGGAATCGGGTATTCCCAATGCTTTGATCATTGCCTGAAGGTTCTCCTCAATCGGTCTGGGGTTGGAGATATGTTTGATGATCTCCGTTGTGCCTATATCTTCGCCATTGGGGTATTTTAGTTCCGATAGCCCATCCGTATAGCACATAATTTTTGACGGAACATCTATAACAATCTCTTTTGGGTTTACAGCCGGTATGTTGTCTAACATTCCTATGCCGACGCAGGTGGTTTCAAGGTGTTTTATCTCACCGCTATCCATAGAGTATAGCACGGGCGGGTTATGCGCGGCGTTGGCATATTCCAGCACTTTTGTCTCATGATCGTACCGGGCCACAAAAGTTGTTATAAATTTTTCTCCGGAGGCGTTCCTGACAATGATGGTGTTCAGTTTTTCGAACAGTGTCTCCAACTTGATATCGGCTGTCAAAAGTGCCCTGAAGTTGGCCTGGAAATTCGACATCAGTATAGCCGCGGACATACCCTTGCCCGAAATGTCGGCTATACAGAATCCGGTTTTGGTAGGCGACAGTTTCACGCAGTCATAGTAATCTCCTCCCACTTCAAAATGGGGATGATAAAAACCGCAAACAGATACAAACGGACTTTTAGGCATCTCACTGGTATCGGGGATAAGCATCTGTTGCATCCTGGCCGCCAGCTCCAGCTCTTTCTTGATAACCTCCTGCATAAGACTCTCCTGGTGGAGGCGGATATTCTCGATGGCGACGGCTATGACACTTGACAGGGTTTGAATAAATTTGATATGCTTCAAAACAGGACTCATTCCCTCGCCCTCCTCCTCAATGTCGCCTATCAGCACGTAAGCCAAAGGAACATTGTTGTTGATGACAGG
>DUOU01000293.1 GCA_012838685.1 Bacteroidota bacterium
ATTCTGAGCAATGCCGACATTAAAATGGTTGCCGCCCCCATAATGGATATTTCCGGAAGTTTTATCCGTTAGGGTATTAAAGAAGGCAAGGATATGTCCTATTTTCTCCCATCGCCTGCCTGGAAGTATATAGAGGAGAATAATTTATATTGTTGAGAAGCGGGCAGTTGTCCAATGTTTAACCGCTATATGTGAAGAAGTTGATGCGATGGAAAAAGATAATACGGTAATAATAGCTATTATATGCTGCCTTTTATGGGCATCTGTATATTCCACAATTAAAGTAGGCTTACAATATGACACACCGATCCATTTTGCCGGTGTCAGGTTTATTATAGGAGGTCTGATGATATTGCCCTTCACCGTCAGGCCAACCGCTTTTGTGGCCATGGTCAGGGAACACTGGAAAATTGTACTATTGGTAACTTTATTGCAGGGAGTGACAAATTACACCCTCTTCTATATAGGTATGGATCTGGTTCCGGGAGCCATCGGGGCCGTTGTAGTGGGTTCCCAGCCGCTTTTCACCGCATTGGTTTCGGCCTCTATGGATAAAGAGGACAAGCTTACCAAAAGAAAGATCATAACAATTTTTATCGCCTTAATGGGTTTGGTCCTGATAAGCGCTGGCCGTCAGGCCCTGAAACTGGGCTCTTTGGCCGAACTCTTGGGGATATTTCTGATCCTTGGAGCCAATCTGGCCACCTCTGTTAGCAATGTAATGATCTCACTGAAAGACAAGAAGATAAATCCTTTTGTTTTAAGCTCAACATCTATCTTAATAAGTGGCGTTATTCTTTTCCTGGCCTCGTTGGTTTTTGAGCAACGTCCTGAAAATGTCTCATTGCCGGCACCCTATCGGATCTCCCTTTTATGGTTATCCTTTGTTTCAGCCGCCGCGTTTTCTCTGTGGTATATGTTGCTGAAACGTCCGGGTGTAAAGGTCTCCGAGCTCAATCTCTGGAAGTTTCTTATTCCGGTCGTTGGCGCGATACTGAGCTGGATTATCCTGCCCGAAGAGCATCCGGAGTGGATCACCATAGCGGGTATGGTAATAATCGCCGGATCGCTCGTTCTCTTCCACTGGAAGGGGAAAGCCAAGGACTTAAGGCAGTGATTCAAGAGCCTCAATCCTGCTTTTGAGCCCTTCGTTTTCCGATTTCAGGGCTTTAACCGCCTCGATAAGTATGGGAATCAGTTCATCGTAGGAGACACTCTTATAGCCATTTTCGTCGGTGTAAACTAAATCCTCCAAACCCTGAACCTCTTCAATATTTTGAGCGATTATCCCGATATGTGTTCTATTGTCGAAATACCTTTCAGGGAACTCTTCGGCGTTCCATTTGTATGAGACTCCATTTAGCGACATTATCTTATGCAGCGGGTTTTCAATGTTCCCGATGTTTGTTTTCAGGCGAGAATCTGAAGGGGATGTAATGTTATTCGCAGTTATGTTTCCGGTTACGTGGACGTTCCCCTCAAAAAAACCGGCATAATTTGTTGATCCGCCGGACGCTGAGGCATAAACTCCATAGTTGGTAGCGCCACTTCCGGAAGATGATACTCTGATCCCATAGTTCTCTGATGAAGCGTTGCTGGCTGTTCCG
>DUOU01000027.1 GCA_012838685.1 Bacteroidota bacterium
AACCAAATAGGCGACCACCACTTCCAAAATCGAAATTGTTGAAGTGAGAGCGGCTATCGAAAGCAAGATGAAGAAGAGCGCGGCGAATACTGAGCCCAAAGGCATCTGTTCAAAAATTTCCGGTAAAACCGCGAATACCAAACCCGGACCCGAAGAGGGTGACCCCCCAAAAGCGAAGAGAGCCGGAAAAATAGCTATTCCAGCTATTATCGCTATCATAGTATCAACCAGCGTTATCCATGCCGCCGAAGTGGCCAGATTATCCTCTTTCTTGATATAAGATCCATAGGTTATCAATGTCCCCATACCTATGCTCAGGGAGAAAAATGCCTGTCCCAGTGCCTTCAGAAACACATCTCCACTGATCTTGGACATATCGGGTTTGAAAAGAAACTTCAAACCCTCCCCGGCTCCATCGAATGTTACCGATCTGATGGCGAGTACTATCAACAAAACGAACAGAAGGGGCATCAATATCTTTGAGTATTTCTCAATGCCGTTCTCCACTCCCGAAACGATCACGAAACCGGTAAGTCCCATAAACACCAGGAACCAGATCACCGGACGTACCGAACCGGAGGAAAATTCATTGAAAACAGTCGCATAATCACCATCCGGTTTGAACAGGTTACCTGTAACCGACTGGAAGAAATACTCCAGTGTCCACCCGGCAACAGTGGTGTAAAAAGCCAGTATCATGAACGCAGCCGCTATTCCCAGTATCCCCACATAATGCCAGCGATGGTTTTTGGGCTGAAGCTTTTTGAACGCGCCATAAGCGTTTCTCTGGGCCGCCCTTCCAATAACAAATTCCGACGTCATCACGGGAATACCCATAATTACCACACATAGAAGGTAAACCAGCAAAAAAGCTCCTCCGCCGTTCTCGCCCGCAAGATAAGGGAACCGCCATATATTGCCCAAACCTACCGCAGATCCGGCCGTAGCGGCAATAACGGCAAACTTACTGGAAAAGGAACCCCTGTTTTGATCTTTGTGAGCGCTCATGGCTATATCGCGGATAAATATTGGAAAAACAGCCGCAAGATAATAAAAATTATACCATCGCTCGGATCAAAACAAAAAAACCAACTCCCAAATTCAAGGCCCAAAGCCATTCTTTGCTAAATTCGCGGCAGTTGTAAAAATACAAAGGTTATTTTGTCCGATCCTGATGCGACCAGGTCAACAGCGTAACCAAAAACAAAAATATCCCGATGAAGAATATTTTTCCACTCATTTTTCCGCTGATATTCCTGATAATAGCAACAGTTGCCGTTTTCTACCTGTCCCGACGCTTTTCCTGGTTTTTTTCAACGCCGGCGAAACGGTATTACTGGTTTTTTTCGGTAGCACTGGTCGGCTTCTGGACAGGCTTGATGTATATGATGCGATCCAATGCGACCGGATTTTTTGGCCACCTCATAGCCAATGTTTCATCCATTGGAATAGGAATTCTCCTTATGCTGCTTATGAGCGCTATTTTGGTGGACCTGCTTCTTTTGGCCGTTAAATTGAAACCTATCCATCACTGTTATATAACACTTACCATCACAGCAATAACTGTTCTTTACAGTCTCTGGAACGCCGGCAATACCATAGTTATCCCACGGGAGTTCAGGTTAAGCAAGGCGACCAAAGAGACCAGGATAATGCAGTACTCCGATGTGCATCTTGGCCATTACTGGGGCAAGAGAAGGTTACGGATACTTGTCGATCTCACAAAAAACGAGGATGTCGACGCCGTGGTGATCACCGGCGATCTTTTTGATGGCAGGGCGAGACTGAATGATGAGACTTTAGCGCCGCTGAAAGAGTTGAATGTTCCGATATACTTTGTACAGGGAAACCACGATGGATATACCGGAGCCGACACGGTGAAAAATCTACTCATAAAAAACGGAGTCATTGTCCTCTCAAACGAGAAAACTGACCTTGGGGAGATGCAGTTAATAGGACTAAATTATATGACAGCCGATAGTGAGCAGAGGGATATGATGGGAGCGCCTCTCGACGGAAACACAATAAAATCGGTGCTGGAAAAGATGCCTATCGACAGTAACAGACCATCAATACTGCTCCACCATAACCCCACGGGAGTGGAGTACGCGAGCAAAGCGGGCATAGACCTCTATCTGGCTGGACACACCCATGCCGGACAACTTATCCCCATAACATGGATCAACAAAATTATGTTCAAATACAATAAGGGCAGATACCTGTATAACGGCACAAATATGTACGTCTCCCAAGGTTCAGGGAGCTTCGGGCCCCCTATGCGACTGGGGACCCGGAGCGAAATTACCCTGATAACGGTCAAACCGTAATTTTTTTATGGCAACATCAAACGACCTTCCCTGTCGGGGTCGTTCATCAATTTACATACATCGTTGAGAATCATGGTTTCCCCGTTTTCGGTGGTATAAGGCAACCATTCGGGCAAAGCGCCTCCGTTAGGATTGCCTGTCTTCATGAAGTTAAGGAGAGCATCCGACATCTTATCTCCCAATGCCCTCGGGCGAGCTCCACCACCGGTATGTGTCAGCATCAGATCGGTATTATAAAACCAGAAGCAGATATCCAGACAATGGAACGCCCTCATCCTGTTGTTGAACAGTGGCGGCTCCCAGCCGAACCATGCAACATAAACCGGAGCATCCTGCTTTGACTTGGCGTCGGCTGTCGCCACAACGCCTTTCCTGCTACTGCCTATCATAGTTATAACCTCTATCGGCTTGAGATCAGGGAAAATTGAGGCATAAGCGTTGTAAACCGCCTCAGCTTTATCGCCTAAAGTGGGGGTTCTGTAGCCACCGCCCGAAGTCAGACTCTGAATGGCGGCCTCCCTGGTTATAGCGTCAAGCTCGGGATTTAACCTGCTGGCTCCCCACTCGTGGAAGGTGGTACAGATCATCATTGGAACATCATTGGAGAGTGATCCGCTGTAAAATGGCTCTTTTATGATGTTTACGCCATCGGCAACGGGACCGAAACCCGCTCTGACACCGGTTGCCTGAACCTTCGCCGAAGCCCGGTTGGCCAATGCGAGATAATCCTCCCAGGGCATCTCCTGAAGTTTATCGATCTCTGAAGGCTTCAGCCCTGCCTCTTGAAGGATAGCCTCACCTACTTTCCGCGAGTTTTCCTGTGAAGTGGCGGAAAGAGTGCTGCCGCTCAGGGGAACAACTTTATGGATAAGACCCTTGGCGGCCGGCATATTGGTTAAGACACATACTTTGGAGCCTCCACCGGATTGTCCCATTATTGTCACATTATCGGGGTCCCCACCAAAGTTCTTTATATTGTCCCTTACCCACTCAAGGGCGAAAACCATATCGAGGGCACCGACATTTCCGGAGTTGGCGTATTTCTCCCCACCTACTGAAGAGAGATCACTGAAACCTATAGCGCCAAGTCGGTGGTTCACCGAAACAAAGACAATATTTCCTTTTCTGGAGAGGTTCTCACCGTTATATCCGTCCTGCTCTATTCCGTTTCCGGAAGTATATCCACCACCGTGGAACCATACCAGAACGGGACGTTTTCCTCCGTCAGCTATCTCCGGTGTCCAGACATTGAGCCTCAGACAATCCTCGTTTACATCGTAATAATTCCAATGGTCGGCGAAAGAGGAAAAAGCGTTAGAGTATTTGTTGGCCATATTCTGCGGAGAAGATGGTCCCCACCATACCGCCGGAAAGACGCCTTCCCACGCTTCGGGGGCCTTTGGAGGCATAAAACGGTTTTCTCCACCGGTATTGGCTCCATAAGGTATTCCCCTGAAATTGTAAATACCGCGCAGGATAATACCCTGAACTTTACCGTATTCTGTTTGGGCGATAGCAATATCATCGCCTATAAAAAGCTGTTGTTCCTCGGGAAGCGAAGCGTCTCCACCCCCCGCGCAACCGGAAAACATTAAAGCCGAAGCCGCGATGAAACAGGTCGCCGCCACCGGCAAGATCAAAGATTTAATTCTTTTCATAGTTTTGGTTTTTTTTGATTAATAAAAATAGTTTGATTGAGTGTTTTTGAACGTAAATTATTTGGTAGTTAGTTTTTACTTTTTTGTTGTTTCGGATACTGTTTTTCTTTTGACCGCTAATTGCCAAAGAACGAACCTTGATTGGTTGGTGGCACAAAATCGGCTACCTCTACTGCGTCGCCAAACACCATCATCTTTGGATCGGAGGGATCAAATTCCGGCCATTCCATCAAACCAACACCGTTAGGATCGCCGTTCGCGGCGAAATTGACCCAGTAGGTCGACATAATATCCTCTAATTGGTAATCCCAATCGGTGAAGGGCCTGTCCCATAACTGCAACGTGTTCAGCGCATAGCCAAACTCGGCGGAATGGAAAGCGCCATAATTGGGCTCACCCGGGGGCACTCTCCTGAAATAGTAAAGATATGATGGTTGACTGCCCGATTCCGCCTGCATCCTCGCCCATATTCCGTTCGCGGCCCCCAAAGCGGCGCCATCGCCTTCGTTCCATCCGGTAAGAAGAGGAACATCACTCTGTTCGCCCTCTTTGAAGGTGGCGTAAATATGGGGAATCACAACATTATCGATAACAGTTCCGGAACGGGTTCTCAATTTCATTACGGAGTCTGCGGACAAGGCTCTCATATCGGCAATGGTCATACCAAGACTACGGGTATACCTAAGATTCATCTGTTGTACCGAATCCAATGTGGAAGCGGGACTCAGCACCTCCGAAAAGGAGCCGCCACTCTGTCCAATAGCCCTCTGGAAAAGACCTTTGGCCAAAGGAGAGGCCATTATGGCGTTTACGCTCATTGAACCGGCCGACTGGCCCGCTATGGTAATGTTCATGGGATCGCCGCCAAAAGCCTCGATATTGTCTTTGACCCACTGTAACGCGGCAATTTGGTCCAGAATGCCGTAGTTGCCGGAAACCCCCAGTTCAGACTCGGCGGTAAGCTCCGGATGGCAGAAAAACCCAAAAATACCCAGCCTATAGTTGGTGGTGACAAACACAACCCCTTTTTTGGCCATATCCGTACCGTCATAAAGGGGCACTGTTCCCGATCCACCCGTAAAGGCTCCGCCATGAATCCAAAGTATAACCGGCAGGTGTTCATTGCTTTTCTCTGCCGCTGTCCAGACGTTAAGGTAAAGACAATCCTCGCTGAGAGGTTCCATGGGAGCCATAAATTCCTGTGACCACATTCTGAACGGTATCGGAGGAGCCTGCATGGCTGATGGTGGCAGGTCAACACACTCCCTTACCCCTTCCCAGGGAATCGCGGGCCGGGGAGCTTTCCATCTCAAATCTCCAACCGGTGGCGCGGCAAAAGGAATGCCCATAAATATCTTTACAGTTCCGTCTTCGGAGAGTGTTCCCGAAACCAATCCGGCATTGGTACGCACACTGTTAACATCTATTGTTTTACTGGAACACGACATTGCGGCCAATTGCGCTACTACCAATAAAACGACAAGGATTTTTTTCATCTATAAGGTTATTTTAATATTTCCTGGTTGCATGACAAAATAGAGCCGGGAACGGCAATTCCCCAAAACTGGGCGCATTGTTATCGGCACGCCCACTGGCACAATGTACCGTAAAAAACGGTAATCCCTTAAAGTCCTAAATAATACGACCCTTTGCCGACACAGGCTGAAATTTTGATACATAGTAATCCAACTACCAAAATAAACATTTTTCAATAAATTTCACATTTATCT
>DUOU01000294.1 GCA_012838685.1 Bacteroidota bacterium
CCAAGTATTACCGGGAACTTCCCGTCATTCAACAAAGATGAACATCTTTGTCTAACAGTATCGACCAATAAATCGGGAGTTCTGTTTTCATAAATCGGGGCAACAGTGTGAATCCCGCGAAGGTGGACTTCAGATGCTGTCTCAATGTCGTAAAACTCAAGATTAACCGAAGCTTCCAATATGGCTTCAGGACCCCTGTCCGCCCCTTTCATCCATGTGCTGGTAGCATCATACGGAACGGGGAGAATTATTATGTCGGAATCCTCGTAACTATAAACAACCTCCTCTCCCCCAAAATTTATCATTATTTCAATAATCTATTGTTGCTCCCGGTTTTCATCGGAACCCGCTTCTTCTCTTACAAGCAGGTTGTTTTTGTGGAGAATATTGTACCACTGCACAATTTTCTTCATATGACTGGCATAAACCCTATGTTGGTCATATTCCGGCAAAACTTCCTGAAAATAACTTTTAAGCTCAACCGGATCAGCTTTATGGTCAATTGCCGTCCCCCCTTTTTCCTTCTCAAAAATATTGTCGAATACTTTTCCGAGAGGGATATCCTCTCCAGTGGTAAAAACTGAGATCTCATCGAGCGAACTGACCTTGGCGGAACCAAATACACTGGTTCTCTTTTTTGTTTCCAGGTGTTCCACGACCATCGAATTCTTACCCTGAGCGATAAATTTGAAGAGTCCTGATTCTCCTGAAATTGCGAGAATGTCTTTTAATACCATCGCGATCTTTTATTTATTGTTGTTATACATCCTTCATTGGGAAAGTCATACCAAACCTCTCTCTTTTTTTATCTTAGTATACGCCTCGTTCACTTTTTTGAATTTCTCCTCGGCTATTTTTTTATAATCATCTCCCAAATGGCTGACCTTGTCCGGATGGTACTTCATAGCCATCCTTCTGTATGCTTTTTTTACATCGTCATCCGATGCGCTATGGTCGATCCCCAAAATCTTGTATGAAGAGTCAGTTTCGGGAACGAACATATTTTTAATCGAGCTATAATCTTGCGAAGTAATGTTCAAATAACCGGAAATAGCCGATATGACATCCAATTCCGCTTTATTGACCGATCCGTCAACAATGGATATACTAAAAAGCAACTGGAGCAGTTGCAGTCTTGAAGAATAATCCATGTTTACCCTTATTTGCGAACATACCTCCTGAAGCGGAATATCCTGCTTAAGCAGGTCCCTTAAAATAAGGGTGGCCTCACTCGCCGCGTCCCTTCCAAATTGTTTTACAAAAAACTCTTTTACGTAATTTAGTTCCGATCTGACCACCTTGCCATCAGCTTTCAGAACAGCGGCGATAAGAACCATCAATGATATATTGAATGCTCCCCTTGTGGTTCTTTTCGCGTGATCTGTCTCTTTAGGAACATATTCACTGCTTACAGTGCTGTCAACAAGAGATCCTATTAAAAAGCCGATCAGTCCACCTATTGGGCCTCCCAGTACCCATCCAAATCCACCGCCAAGCCATTTGCCAATTTTCGCCATTCTTAAATTGTTTTGATTCGCGAGAGAATATCGTTGTGAATATCAAGTATAACAGGAATAATCATGTCGTCATCGGCATTGTGAACGACATAGTTGGACAGTTTGATCTTTGTTTCGTCATCCATCTGGTTATTGATTATGTCAATAACCTGTTCCCTGCTATGTTTGTTCCTGTACATTACCCTTTGAATTCTTTCCTCAACGGGCGCTATTACGGTAATAACCTTGTCAATCAGTTCATGAATGCCACTTTCAAAAAGAATGGCGGCCTCAATAATAACATAAGGAGATGTCTGGCGACACGTCCAATCCGTAAAATCTTCAAAAACAAGTGGATGTACAAGTTGGTTGATATCCTCCAGGATTTTTTTGTCTCTGTACATCAATCTTGCCAACAAAGGTCTGTTAAGTGTCCCATCCAGATATACATTTTGGCCTACAACAGTGTTTATCTCATTTTTGAGCGAATCATTATTGTCCATAATTATTTTAGCCGATACATCGGCATAAAAAACCGGAATGCCCAAAACCCCGAAAACCCTGCATACCGAGGTTTTGCCACTGCCTATTCCCCCGGTTACGCCAACACGTAGCGGCACTTTTTCTATTTCAGGAAAAAAGCTCATCACGTAAAAACTATTCTGTTTTTGAAAAGAGGTAAAGCGTATCCGGCAATACTGAACTTATTGTGCATCCAGGTTTAATCTGTGAAGAAAAACTGCTTTCAAATCCCGCTGTTGTCAAATAATATAGCCCCTCCTCCTGATCGTTGGATTTTTTGTAAGAGACTTTCGAAAAGTCAATAGTCACGGGATTGGATTTTCCGGTAAGCTGTAACCTTAATATCGAAAAGCCGGACCCTTTCACCAGCAGGGTAACTCTTTGGGGCATCCTCTCCGAATCGATCAGTTCAGGGATATTTTTGTACGTTACCGGATATTTGATATCGGCCTCAATATCGTTGCCCAATGCGTCCAAATACCAAAAAAGAAAGGAGAGCAATAAAAAAAAAGAAAAAACAGCCATTTTCTGGTTGGTCAGCTTACTGCCCAAGGTATCATTCTCGGATCTTTTATCGGCAATTTTTTCTGTCTGTTCAGTCATTGTTGTTTTTTGGTTTACTCCCTGGAGGAATCCTTTAAAATAGCGTTTTTATCAACTTTTAGTTTAACATCACCACCCACATCAACAAACACATAAGTATCCTTGACTTCAACAACCTTACCATAGATACCGCCATTTGTCACCACCCTGTCACCTTTTTGCAGGGAATTTCTATAATCATTCAGTTCTTTCTGTCTCTTTGTTTGGGGTCTTATCATAAAAAAGTAAAAAACCACGAAAACCAGGATTAAAGGGAGCAATGTTACCATAGGACTTGGCTGCCCACTCGTCGTCGTTGTTGATTGTGCCATTAATTGCGTAAAAGCTAAATAGTTCATTGTTACCATATTTAAATTAAATTAATTACTTATTACGTCTGCCGATATTTTTAACATAACGACCGGTGAACCCGCATTTGATTTGACCGTTATGGTTTTTGTCTGTACCCCATTTCTTCCGCTGGAATCAAACCTCACCTCCATTGTCCCCGAATCACCCGGGCGAATGGGCTTTACATCGTATTTTGGAACAGTACACCCGCAACTAGCGGAAGCAGAAGCAACAATAAGATCCGCGGTACCCGTATTGGTATACTTAAAAAAACAGCTTACCTGTTCTCCTTCATAAATTTTTCCAAAATCATGTTCGTATTCGGAAAAAGTGATTTGTGCCGTTCCCATATCGGAATCATGATCAAATCCGGCATTAATACCTACTTCTCCATTATTTCCACAACTGAATAATATTACCGCCATCAATGTAAAAAAAACATTTTTTATCATGGAATAAAATTTATTTTATATCCGACATGTCAACCAAGCCTCTTCCTGATTTGGAAAACATGCCCGTTTCCTTTATCTCTTTCACAATATTATCGAGAATACCGTTTACAAATGTAGCACTTTTTGATGTACAATAATATTTAGCTATCTCAATATACTCGTTTAAGGTAACCTTTACCGGAATGTCTGAAAATTCAACAATCTCATTAATAGCCATTTGCATTACAAGTATATCCATCAGCGCGATTCTTTCAACTTCCCAGTTTGTAGTATGTTTATCTATCAATTCAAGATATTTTCCTCCGTTCAACACTGCTTTTCTAAACAATATTTTTACAAAATCAAGGTCATCTTCGCTTTTGAACAACGGCATAAACTCTTTTATCGACCTGTCCCCGGCTTTGAATTTTCTAATCGTTTTACCCACCATTACGGCTACATACTCCATATCGTCGTTCCAATATATGCTCATCTCCTCCAATGAGTTCTCCAATTCATCCAATACCGGGAAAAGTTTGGTAACCATCTGAACAATAAACTTTTTATCAGACTGGTAATTATTTAGAGGAGCGTTCATATACTGATTGTAGATATCCCATTCCACCATTTCATTATAGATACTCCGGACGACATGCCGGTAATTGACCCATGACAGTTTTTTCTCTTCCGCGTACCTACCCAAAGTTTCATTGTTTCGCAGCTGTACCAAGACCCTGTTTTCAACAAATCTGTAATTTGGGTTTAAATCTTCATGGGTAGGGATATTCTTGTGTTTGGCCTGCTCTATCTTATCAATCGCTGTATCATGAATTTCAATCAACAACAAAAAGAGCAAATGGTACAATTCGTAAGTCTTTTCGATGCTGAAGATCAACTCCTTCTCCGCATTGGGTAAATTATTGTCATCTCTCCTGTTAAAGGCGTAAAGAGACATGAGTGTTTTTATCCGCAATAGTCTTCTGCTTATCATTTTGTAAATGAACCTCTATCATTAATGCCGCGAATGTACGCTATTTTTGCTATCGTTTCCCCTTTAATCTACAATTTTTCCATTGGTTTAAGCAGTATATTAATTCTAAAATATATGGGTATTTATTATATTTTATTAAAATATTGTTACATTTGACATTAATTATTTTAATCAATTGTCAATTCTTTACGATGGAAGAAGAGAGAGTTAAAGAAGATGTTTTTATAGAAAGTGAAGAGAAAAACCAATCAGAAGAAATTTTCACTAAAGTGGTGAGAGCCGGAAAACGCACTTACTTTTTTGATGTAAAAACAACAAGAAAAGATGATAATTATCTTACGATTACAGAAAGTAAAAAGCGTATCGGCAAAGACGGTAAGTTCTTTTATGAAAAACACAAAATTTTTCTTTATAAAGAGGATTTTGACAAGTTTAGCGAGGGGTTAAGAAGCGCGATCTCATTTGTTGAAGCCAGAATAAATACAGCCCCTGAATTTCCCGAAAACAAAAACCATATAACCGATCCAGTATCTGACAAAATCAGTTCAGATGAGTTTACTGATATAGACTTCGATGATTTAAGTTGATATGATTGATTATGTTCTTCTTGCCTTAGGGATAGTTTTTATCGTTGTCGGTATTGTGGGATGTCTTGTACCGGTATTACCGGGCCCCCCATTAAGTTATATGGGTTTACTCGCTCTCCATCTTTCAAAATTCGCCACCATTTCCAAAACCCTTTTAATCACTCTGGCCGTGGTAACCGTTGTGGTTACCGTTATTGACTATGTCGTCCCTATCTGGGGCACAAAAAAGTTTGGAGGATCAAAATATGGTACCCGCGGAGCAACGGTTGGATTGATAGTCGGGCTGTTTTTCGGGCCACTGGGCATTATACTTGGCCCCTTTGTCGGAGCTTTTGTAGGAGAAATTATCTTTAAGGATGATGTCAACTATGCGTTGAAAGCGGGTTTTGGTAGCTTACTGGGATTTTTAACGGGAATCGGGTTGAAGCTCGCTGCCTCTTTGGTTATTACATTCTACTTCTTCAAAGAGTTGTTTTTTTAGATTCTTGTTTACACTCGCGAGTATCAGTAATTGATCATTTCAACTATAAATCGATCAATACTCTCCTTAGTGGCCAGGATATAGCCCTTCTTCCTGTCAAACAGAGCATCATCAATATTCTTGCTATAAACGTTTTCAGCGCTGAAATGCATCTCCAGATCACCTATAACGTAGAAAAACTTCAAAATAACCCCATCAATATCCTTGAAAGGAGTGGCCCTGTTGGGATTGTCCAGATCAATCTCCTTAGTGTACCAAACCTCATATTTAACTCCACTTTTTGAAGGCAACGTAACCTCGGCGCAATGGGCATTGTAACCACATATCACGGCCTCTTTTGAGGTCTCTTCCACGACAATACCTTTCATGGCGCCAAACCCGGGGTACATTTCGCCCGGCTTCGCCCCGTAATAGTAACGTGATGTAAGAACACTGCAATACATATCGTATATATCATCATCCGGATTTGAAAGGATCATTATCCCCGATCTCCCGATATTGGAGGTCATATCAAAAAGAACCTTGTCATCTTTGAACGACACAACCATCTGTTTTGGCATAATCTCCTTCTTAATTCCCATCATTTGGCCAACATACGCGATACTGAAATGTATCTCACCCTGATCAATGCCAGAACCGCTCCTATTACCGCATGAGCATAATGAAGAAACAATAAATACAACAACAAAAAGTCCGTATTCCGATCTCACAAAGTTCCAGTTTTTAAGATTGGTAAAAGTAATATATTTTTTTAGTATTTCCATTAGAGAAAGATGTGAATATCAATAAATAAAAATTTTATTGATTAAAGCTCCCAATACACCAATAAAAATGTAATTTTGACACCGCTAATTTCATTTTTGTCAAATATTATTGTTATTATTTCAAAAATAATCAAAATGGCCATAAATCTCTATAAAAGACATTTTCTCAAACTTCTGGATTTTACGCCCGAGGAGATTGGATACCTTCTCTATTTAGCAGGAAAATTAAAAAGGGACAAAAAAGAGGGTGTTGAAAAAAAATATTTAAAAGGAAAAAATATCGCGTTGATTTTTGAGAAGTCCTCTACCCGTACACGAAGCGCTTTTGAGGTTGCCTCCTTTGACCAAGGTGCCCAGGTATCATATATTGGCCCAACCGGCTCACAAATAGGACATAAAGAGACAATGAAAGATACCGCGAGAGTACTCGGCCGGATGTACGATGGCATTGAATACAGGGGATACGGACAATCAATCATCGAAGAGTTGGCGGCATACGCCGGGGTTCCCGTATGGAACGGACTTACCAATGAATTTCATCCCACACAGATTCTTGCCGATTTTATGACAATGATGGAAAGCTCGAAAAAAACTCTCGACAAGTTGTCTCTCTGTTATCTGGGAGATGCGAGATACAATATGGGCAACTCCCTTATGGTAGGTTCCGCGAAAATGGGAGTCGACTTTAGGATCGCGGCCCCAAAAAGCTATCAGCCATCCAAAAAACTGGTAGATCAATGTAAGGAGATCGCGGCAACTACAGGAGCCAAGATCACCATTACCGACGATCTGAAGATTGCGGTGAAGAACACTGATTTCCTCTATACCGACGTTTGGGTCTCCATGGGTGAGCCAGACTCTGTTTGGGAGGAGAGAATATCGGCCCTTAAACCTTACCAGGTCAACAAAGAGACAATAATGGCCACAAACAATCCAAATGTTAAGTTCCTGCACTGTCTTCCCGCGTTCCACAATCGGGACACCAAAGTAGGCGAAGAGATATTCCGAAAATTTGGACTTGATGGCATGGAAGTTACAGAAGAGGTCTTTGAATCGGATTGCTCCATAGTTTTTGATGAGGCGGAAAACAGGCTGCACACCATCAAAGCGGTAATGGTGGCCACTCTTTCCGAAAAATTTGATTAACAGCGATAAATATTTCCCGGCTATGTCCAAAAAGAAAGAGAGTGACAAGAAAACTAAAGAAAAAGGAGCATCCGGAGTAGAAAACTTTTTTATGGATGAGAGGTTAAGGTTTATCTCCGGGGCAATTATTACCGGATTGGCTTTTTATCTTCTGATATCCTGTGTCTCTTTTCTGTTGACATGGCAAACCGACCATAGCGTGACCGCCTTGCAGGGTTTGGATGCCAAGGTTGACAACTGGGGAGGCAGGTGGGGACACATCATTTCAGAAAAAATCATCAGTTATGGTTTTGGATTCGGAGCGTTCCTTATCCCTTTTATTTTCGGGGCTATTGGCCTGAAACTTCTCAATTTCCCAAAAATCAGAGTTTGGGGAATTGTTATCAAGCTTGCTTTTGCCGTTTTAGTGCTATCAATTGTATTGAGCTTTATGTTCGGACTCTCCGATGGCTACCTGATCAGCGGACCGGGTGGCGCGCACGGACTAAAAGTTACAAGATGGTTGAACGCGTTGATCGGGAAAATCGGAACATTGATATTTATTGTAATTATTGTAATTGGATATATAGTTTTCGCCTTCAAAGTCTCCCCCTCATCACTGAGGCCAAAGAGGATCACTTTCCCGAAAAAGGAAAAAAGCGATAACGAAAGCATGGATCCGGAGGAAGTCGCGGAAAAGAGCGCCCAGGATCTTTTGGATAAAGAGGGCGAAGAGTCGCTTTTCAATGCCTGGAACACAAAAAAAGCGGCAACAGATTCGGGGAAAATAGTAAATGATATGGCA
>DUOU01000295.1 GCA_012838685.1 Bacteroidota bacterium
TAACATTTTTTTGGGTTTGAAAGGTCGTCGGGTGTTTTGAATGTCTTGTTTTCCTCCCAATATTTTTGCCATTTCTTCTCGATGGCCTTAAAATCGTAATCCATAACCGCGATATTATTGTCGTTATCTCCTGAAATCCGACGAAAGTGCCCAAAGATGGGGATTTCCCGCCAACATAATCTCAAAATATTTTCAAATTCGCAAAGGTAGTTGAATATTGAAAACTTTACAAGAGCTTTCGTTTTTCGAAAAACCCTAAAAAGATTCTCTCTTTTAGAAGCGAATGGTTACATTTGCACTTCTAAAAGATGGCCCCGTAGTTCAATGGATAGAATGGCAGATTCCGGTTCTGTTGGTTGGGCGTTCGAGTCGCCCCGGGGTCACATTTTTTTTGCCGTTAAAACACTGGCAACACCTGTTTACAGGGCTTTTCTGTTTCTGTTTGAAACCTGACTATTCGCATTGGTTCCCAAATTCATACGTGAAATACCCTATAATGGTTTCGAACATAAAACTCGCTTCAGCTCCAATAAAGAGGCAGTGATTGCCGAAAACCCGCCTACAGTCAGCTACTCCATACGAGAAACTTTACCCAATGATTTCCAAAATCGAGAAATTATCGTGCAGTTGACTAAAAAACAGATATTATATCTTATCTTTAGATCAAATAGATAATTGCCTATCAAGATTGTTAATTTCCATGTTTCATGAGCCATCACTATATGCCCACAATATATTTTCAAGACCAGGGAGTTCAATAGACCAAATCTTATACAATCCAAGTAAAAATTTTAAATAACCCATAAAACCCCTTAACTATGAAAAAATTGATTTCTAAACACTTAACGATTATTTTTTCGGCATTGGCATTATCTTTGATTTTTGCTCCCAATGCTCTCTGTCAAAAGCTGAAGACCGGTCCGCAGGATCTTACATTCTTCTCGACAGCTGACGAAACAAACCAGGTTTACTCCATCTATATACCGCATAGCTTCGATGAAGAAAAGGAGTATCCTCTAGTAGTATTTCTTCACGGATTTATGTCAAATAACCGTCTGGGATTGCGACGTGTTTTCGGTTTGGGAAATATCCAGGGTCCTGAATTCAACATATATGATTATGTGCCTGAACCTGGACAAAGTGATCTCGAGGTTACCAGGTACTGGCCCGAGATGCCGGACATTGACTATATTGCTGCCGCACCGTTGGCTCGCGGCTCCGCCGGCTACGAAGGTATTCCTGAACAGGATGTATATGACATGATAGATGACATTAAGAGCAGGTTCAACATTGATGAGGACCGTTTGTACCTGACCGGGCTTTCAATGGGAGGTGGGGGCACTATTCGTTTAGCCATAACACGACCAGATGTATGGGCGGCGATAGCTCCTGTTTGTGCCGGCCTATCCGGAGAAAATGCTGACATGGTAGGCAATCTTTCAAACATTCCTGTGCATGTATTTGTTGGAACCAGAGATAGGGGATGGGAAAGCGCGAGAGATAGTAAAGCCAAATACGAAGCCGCCGGATGTCCTGTTGTAGAATATACGGAATACCCCGGTATAGAACATAATAGTTGGGAATATGCTTACAAAGATGGTTTCATTTTCGAGTGGTTTTCCCAATTCTAGAGAAACATGTTCCCCGAAAGTGTCAAACTTAGCGCGAAACAGTTCAAATACAACACCGCATATTTGGGTTACCATAGACAACCTCACTCCCGGAACAATTGCCTCCATAGAGGCAAAATTCACCGGTAATAACGCAATAGAAATCAAGACCAATGATCTTCTCGCTTTCACACTTAAACTTAGAGGCCATGAATTGTTCGATCCTTCAAAGAAAATATCCATCAGGATCGATGGCAAGAGTTTTTCCATTAAAAGTCCTGATTCGTTCAGTTTTTCAAAAGAAAACGGAACATGGACCAATAAAAAATTTACTCCCGGCCTGACCTCAAAACAAAAGGGTGCCGAGGGTCCACTATATGAAGCTGTAAGCAGCAACCACATATATGTTTACGGTACCGCGGACAATCCAAGCGCTGAAGAACTGGCTACCAGAAGAGCCCAAGCCATGGATGCCGCGACCTGGGCGCTCAATAGAGGTTTTCACCAAGGCACTGTTCTGATATTCCCAAGGGTAATCGCCGATAATGCCATCAGGCAGAGTGATTTCGCCCTCTGTAACCTTGTTCTGTTCGGAACAAAGGAGACAAACTCGGTAATAGCCAAATTTGAGGATAAGTTGCCTATGCATCTCAACGAAGATGCCGATGATTACGGTCTGGTATATATTTTCCCGATAAACCAACGTTATGTGCTTGTAAATTCAGGATTGCCATGGTGGACAAGTTCATCCGGATCAGGAGGCCAGACAGGGGGTATGCTCGGGGGAAGCAGGGCCGGATCATTGTCAAAATCCAATGACTTCTTGTTGTTCAAAGAAACTAACGATAATGTTGTTGTTACCGGAAAGTTTGACAACAACTGGAATTTGCCATCCGAAGCGATCAATAAACTTAAAAACTCTCCTTTTATAACAATAAAATAGTTGGTTCTGTACCAACGTTCAATTGGTATTTCTAAAGATTAATTGGATTCTGGTTACTGTCAGGGGAAAACAGGCGGCCATAACTACTGCCCCTGATAGTAATCGGGCAAAAATGGACCGCTCCATGAAAAATTTAAAAGCCAGTCATACGGGATTTTGATGGCTGGCTTTTTAATAAGTGCCCGGAGCCGGGATCGAACCGGCACAGGGGTGAACCTACTGGTGTTTGAGACCAGCGCGTCTACCAATTCCGCCATCCGGGCATCATTTATTCGGGGTGCAATATTAGATATAATCTTTTATTTATCCAACATCCCCAATATGGCTTTTTCTATACCATAGCTATCAAAACCACACTCTTCAATAAGTTCCTCACGGGTTCCATGCTCAACGAAATAATCTTTTATCCCTAAACGAACCACTTCGGAACTATAGTTGTTGTCACTCATAAACTCGATAACAGCGCTCCCGAATCCGCCTTTTAATATCCCGTCTTCTACCGTTACAATCTTTTTGAATTTCTTGAATACGGCATGTAAAACCTCTTCGTCTATTGGAGATACGAACCTCATATCCCAATGCTCAGCGGCAACTACGCCCACAAGCCTACCGAGAGCCTTTTTAACATCGTTACCTGTTGATCCGATACTCAGGATCGCTATATCGTCACCATCACCAATCTTTCGGGCTTTACCAATCTCTATCTCTTCATAGGGCTGTTCCCACTCCTTGATCGGATTCACGCTCCTGGGATACCTGATGGCGAACGGGGAGTTTATCTTGGACAATTGGGCCGTATATAGCATTTGTCTCAACTCCAGACCGTCCATTGGCGCGGCCACTATTATATTTGGCACTGCCCTTAAAAAGGCCATATCAAAAAATCCATGGTGCGTAGCGCCGTCCTGGCCAACAAGGCCGGCCCTATCAAGACAAAAAACAACGTGTAATTTTTGTATCGCGACATCGTGTATAGCCTGGTCCATCGCTCTCTGGAAAAACGAGGAATAGATACAGCAATAGGGAATTATTCCCTGCGTCGCCAAACCGGCGGAGAAAGTTACCGCATGCTGCTCGGCAATTCCCACATCAAATACCCTTTCGGGCATCTCTTCCATCATACCTGTGAGCGCGCTCCCCGTTGGCATCGCGGGAGTAATGGCTACAATCTTGCTGTTTTTCTTCGCAAGGGAGAGCAAAGTTTTCCCAAAAACTTCCTGATAAGTATCGGGCTGATTATTCGATTTTTTTGTCTTGATATCTCCTGTCTGTTTATCGAATTTCCCGGGAGCATGGAAAGTAACCTTGTCCTTTTCAGCTGCCTTGAACCCTTTTCCCTTAACGGTAATACAGTGCAACAATTTGGGGCCGGGTATGGTTTTCATTGCTTCCAAAACCCCTACAAGATGAAGGATGTCATGCCCGTCGATAGGTCCAAAATATCGGAAATTCAGCCCTTCGAAAATATTGCTTTTATCGAGTATCGTGGTCTTCATCCCCTTTTCCAGTTGGGCGGCGAATGTCCTGGCGTCCGGCCCATGTTTCCTGACCTTTCCCAGAAATTTCCACATTCTGTCCCTGAACCTGTTGTAAGTCCTGCTTGTTGTTATATCAAGAAGATACTCTTTCAGGGCACCGACACTCTGATCTATGGAGATATTGTTATCATTGAGTATAACAAGAATATCGGCATTGGAAGCTCCCGCGTTGTTCAAACCTTCATACGCCTCTCCGCCTGTAAGCGCACCATCACCTATAACAGCAACCACATGATTTTCCTTGTTTTCAAGATCCATGGCCACGGCCATCCCCAAAGCCGCTGATATGGAAGTTGAAGAGTGTCCGGAACCAAAAGAATCGTATTCGCTCTCTTTGATCCTTGGAAAACCGCTGATACCCTTGTATTTTCTATTGGTAGCGAACTTTTCTCTCCTCTCGGTCAAGATCTTGTGGCCATAAGCCTGGTGGCCAACGTCCCAAATAAGCTTGTCGTTTGGAGTGTCAAAAACATAATGTAAGGCGACCGTGAGCTCCACCACTCCCAAGTTAGCGCCTAAATGGCCAGGGTTTTCGCAAACTTCATCGATAATAAATTCCCGAAGCTCTTTGCAAACCTGCACTAATTCAACAAGTTCCAGCTTTTTTAGGTCAGTCGGATTTTTAATTTTATATAATAACTTCTCTGCCCTGCTCATTCCCCTGCTCGTTCCTGAATATTGATCCGCGAATATAACAATTATTATTCCTTAACGTTTTGATGTATATTCACCTATTGTTTTTTAGATAATTTTGTGTTTTGTTTGATTACCTTTAAAACGATTAAAATAAAAAAATATGAACAGAGCAATCCTCTTATTGGTTATAACGATTTCAGTGGCTGTTACGTCGTTTTCATGCGTCTCCGGGAAAAAATACAAGACCCTTGAGTCCACCAGCCAACAATTTATGAACGAAAGAGACGACCTGAAAACGGATAATATCCGGTTGAATATGTCAAACACCGAACTGGAAGCCGAGCTTTCAAGAATAAAAAACCAGATCGTCGATGTGCAGGATCAGTACGATATAGTCACTTCCGAGAGGGACAAAGCCCTTGAAGATCTGGCGAGATTGAACTCAAAATACAACGACCTTCAAACGGCCCAGGAGGATCTGATCAAAGGAAATGTCAGGGAAACCCAGAAATTGCTGGGTGAACTCCAAGATGCGCAAAAAAGTCTGCAGGAGAAAGAGGACTTGCTGCGACAGTTGGAAGAGAACCTCGATCTGAAAAAGGCCTCTCTCGATGAACTGACCTTTGAACTGGAAAAACGCAACGAAAGATTGCTTGAACTGGAAAAGGTAATCGATGCCCAGAAAAGAATCGCGGAGGATCTTAAAAATAAAGTTTCCGAGGCTCTACTGGGCTTTGAAAACGACGGCCTGACCGTTAGTATGAAAGATGGAAAGGTTTATGTCTCTCTCGATGAACAACTACTTTTCAGATCGGGTAGTTGGGAAATCGACCAGAAGGGGAGAAGCGCGTTGCAGAACCTTGCCGGGGTACTTGAAAGAAATCCCGATATACAGATTTCCATTGAAGGACATACCGATGATGTTCCCTACAGAGGAAGCGGACAGTTGGTAGATAACTGGGATCTTAGCGTAAAAAGAGCGACAACGGTGGTAAGGGTACTTTTGAGCGGCAGCAATATAGACCCAAAACGGCTTACAGCATCCGGAAGAAGTGAGTATGTGCCGATAGATCCCGCCAACACTGCCACGGCACGCCAGAAAAACAGGCGTACCGAAGTTGTTTTGACACCCGACTTAAGTTCATTATACGATATTATCAACAGTTATTAAGCCGGAATATCCCGTCTCTTATAATGTCATTCTTTACACGGGCTTTAAACACGACAAAAATCGGTTGCTCATATCTAATAAGCAATCTACAAGGTAAAGCCTTAGTTGTGGGTATGCCTCCGGCAATCAGCCTGGAACTTACCAACAACTGCAATTTGAGATGCCCGGAGTGTTTTAACGGGTCAGGCGCGATGAAACGCAAAAAGGGGTTCATGGAACTTGCCCTGTTTGAAAGAATTGTTGAAGAACTCCGTCCCTACACCTTTCATCTCAACCTCTATTTTCAGGGCGAACCGATGCTTCATCCCGGGTTTTACAAATTTTTGGAAAAGAGCAAAGAATTTAAAACGACAGTATCCACGAACGGACATTTCATAGATGACCATGCGGCCGAAAAGATCGCGCTTTCGGGTTTGAACAAACTTATAATCTCCCTCGATGGTATGACCGAAGAGAGTTACCGTGCCTATAGGGTTGGGGGTGATTTCAAGAAGGTTATTGAGGGAATAAGATTGATCTCCTTGAACATTAAAAAATATTCATCGTCATTAAAGCTTGTTATTCAGTTTCTTGTAAACAGACACAACGAAGATCAAATACCGCAAATCAAGAAATTAGCGAAAGAGGCCAATGCCGGGCTCAAACTGAAATCAATGCAGGTGATAACAAAAGATGGCTTTGAAAAATGGGTGCCAAACAACAGAAGATTCAAAAGATATGAAGAGATCGAAGGCAGGTATAATATCAGAAGCAAATTGCCCAACAGATGTTCCAGGCTCTGGTTCAGGCCTGTTGTCGCATGGGATGGATACCTGCTTCCCTGTTGCTTCGATAAGGATGGAAACTACAGAATGGGAAACCTCTACAATAGTTCTTTTAGTGACCTCTGGAATGGTCCAAAATATAAACTGTTCAGAAACAATCTCCTCTCCGACCGGAAATCGATAGATATCTGTTCCAACTGTTGCTCGGGAATCAAAAGTTTCAATACCTGATCAAACTGTCATCACATCCTTTTCCTTGGCGACTACCAACTTATCAACCTTATTGGTAAATTCATCCGTAATTTCCTGAACTTTTTCAGTTGCCTGCTTCTCAACGTCCTCGGGCAAACCGTTTTTTACCTCAGATTTAAGTTCGTCATTCGCCCATTTTCTGGCGTTTCTTACACTGATTTTAGCTGTCTCTCCCTCATTTTTTATCTGTTTCACGAGTTGAAGCCGACGTTCTTCCGTAAGAGGGGGAATATTGATCCTTATAACCTCACCGTTATTTATCGGGGTGACCCCTATATTCGCCGCCATAATGGCTTTCTCAATGGGACCCAACATATTCCTTTCCCAAGGCTGGATCATTATAGTCTTTGCGTCCACAGTATTAATGTTGGAAACCTGGCTTAACGGTGATTTAACTCCGTAATAATCGACAGTAATGCCTTCAAGCAGTATCGGGTTAGCCCTGCCCGTCCGCATTCTGGATAACTCAAAGTCAAGATACTCTAGAGCCTTTTGCATCCTATCCCTTGCTTCTTCCATTATCAGTTCAACACTTTCGTTCATATTGGATTATTTAAAGTTTTAAGGTTAATGATTTTCGATAGATGGTTGTTTCATGCAATTTCTCGCGATATCTACCGGAACAGTCAACAAAAATATAAAATATGGTCGATTTAATGAAGCCTATTGCGGTGAAATTAACGTTCCGGGGTTATCTCCCCTTATAATCTTCATAAGGTTTCCCTTTTTGTTCATGTCGAAAACTATTATGGGCATTCGGTTCTCCCTGCATATAGTGAACGCTGTTTGATCCATTATTTTCAGTTGTTTGGCCAATGCCTCGTCATAGGTCAGTTTTGAATATTTCACGGCATTTTTGTCCTTTTCCGGGTCGGCTGTGTAAACTCCATCAACCCTTGTTCCCTTCAATAAAAAATCGGCTCCTATCTCAATCGCCCTTAAAGCGGAAGCGCTATCTGTCGTGAAAAACGGATTTCCCGTACCCCCCGCGATCATACATACAACACCGTTTTTGAGATCATCAACAACCCTGTCTCTTCTATAGCATTCACCAATAGGTGTCATGTTAATGGAGGTATATACCCTCGCCTTTCCACCGTTGTTGATTAAGGCGCTTTCCAGGGCTATACTGTTTATCACCGTCGCCAACATCCCCATCTGGTCGCCTTTTACCCTGTCAAAACCCGATTTTGTGCCGCTAAGTCCCCGGAAAATATTTCCTCCGCCAATAACTATCGCTATCTCGCAACCGGAGTCAACCGCTTCAACAATCTGGATGGCATACGTGTTCAATACATTATCGTTTATACCGGTGCCCTCTCCGCCGGCAAGAGATTCTCCGCTGAGTTTCAACAATATTCTGCGACTTCGATTCATAAGCGTTAATTTAATGTGTTAAAATGAAATAGATAATTATTAGTTTCCTGCTCCCATAAAACTACCCGTTCAACTGTCCGATCATCAATACAATAGTAAAGATTCACTAAATTATAAATAAAAAAGGCGTTCCGAAAGAAACGCCCCATATATTTGTCTGCTTTTTTTATACGTTCAATGTAAATCTCTTGAAATCTGTAACCGTAAGATCTTTGTCTACTGATTTAAGGAACTGAGCGACTGTCTGTTTGCTCTCCTTTATAAAGTCTTGGTTCAACAGTGTATTCTCCTTAAAGAATTTTCCAAGCTTTCCCTGCGCGATTTTGTCTAGCATCGCTTCCGGTTTACCGTCCAGACGGGCCTGTTCCCTGCCTATCTCCAATTCCTGATCGATAACTTTTTGGGGAACGTTATCCTTATCGATAGCCACAGGAGCCATAGCCGCCACCTGCATAGCGATATCCTTGTAAACCTGTAAATCAATGCCAGCTTTGTTGAAGCCAACCAAAGTCGCCAAACGGTTTCCCGGATGGACATACGCCTGAACATGAGGAGCATCTACTTTCCCATAGTACGAGAGATCCAGTTTTTCTCCAATTATTCCGATATGCTCGACAACCTTTTCTTCAACGGTTGTGCCTTCCATTGAAAGGGCTTTCAATTGGTCAAGGTCTGCCGGTTGTTTATCAAGGGCCAAAGCCAAAATTTTGTTGGCGAAACCAATAAATTCGGCATTTTTTGCCACAAAGTCCGTTTCACTGTTAAGTACAATTATTACACCCGTTTTCCCGTTGGATGTTACATCGGACAGAACCACCCCCTCGGTTGCCTCCCTGTCAGCTCTCTTATTAGCTACAGCCTGACCTTTTTTACGAATTATCTCCACAGCTTTGTCGAAATCGCCTCCTGCCTCTTCAAGAGCTCTTTTGCAGTCCATCATTCCGGCAAGGGTTGCTTTCCTTAGTTTGGCGACATCCGCAGCACTAATTGTTGCCATTATATTCTCTTTTTATAAATTATTACTCGTTTTCTTCTTCAGAGTCGTTATCTTCTGACTGATCGATAACCTCCTCTTCGTCTTCATCGTCTTCCTCAACCTCTTCCTCCTCAACGCCATCATATTTGCTTACTTCTACGTTTCTGGCGATTCTTCTTCTGCCACTTTTAGGCTCTTCCTGTTCCGACTCTTTGTCCTTATCCATTTTTCTTTCATTAAGACCCTCCTCGATAGCTTTACACAATATGTCAACAATCAGGGAAATCGATTTTGACGCATCATCGTTAGCCGGGATGGGGAAGTCAATGTTTGATGGATCGGAGTTGGTATCAACCATGGCAAAGACAGGTATTCCAAGGCGTTTTGCCTCTTTTACGGCAATCTGCTCCTTACAAACATCAACAACAAATATGGCTGAAGGCAAACGTGTAAGATCTGCTATACTTCCAAGGTTTTTTTCCAGTTTGGCGCGCTGACGGATAATTTGCAGTTTTTCTCTTTTGGAAAGATTGTCAAATGTACCATCTGTGGCCATCTTATCAATTAATCCCATTTTCTTGACCGCCTTGCGGATTGTTGGAAAGTTGGTCAGCATACCGCCAGGCCAACGCTCTGTAACGTAAGGCATGTTAACAGCCTTTACTTTTTCGGATACTATCTCCTTTGCCTGTTTTTTTGTGGCGACGAACAAGATTTTCTTGCCCGACTTTGCTATACTTTTCATGGCATCAGCGGCCTCGTCAAGTTTTACGATGGTCTTTTCAAGGTCGATAACATGAATTCCTCCGCGCTCCATGAAAATATAAGGAGCCATGGCGGGATTCCATTTTCTTTTTTGATGCCCAAAATGTACTCCGGCATCAAGCAATTCTTTAAAAGTTGTTCTTGACATTTTATAATTATTAAGTTTACATTCCTACAAGATGCCAATCACGAAGTAGTTCATAAAGAAGTCTCCATGATTTGGATACTAAACTCTCTCCCGGGAAGCAGTAACGATTAACGTTTACTGAACTGGAACCTCTTGCGTGCTTTTGGTTGTCCCGGTTTCTTGCGTTCAACCTCGCGGGGATCACGTGTCATGAAACCATGCGACTTCAGCACTTTTTTGTTTTCTGGATCAGCGATGACAAGCGCCCTGGCTATTCCGAGCCTTAAAGCTTCGGACTGGCCTCTGACACCGCCACCGTCAATATTTGCGTTTATATCATAGTTGCCGGCAACATTCAAAACGTTTAACGGCTGTGTTGCCACATATTGAAGAGTCTCGTCACTGAAATACTCCTTAAAATCCCTTCCATTAACGGTTATATTTCCTTTACCTTCGCTTAGATAAACTCTGGCGACAGCAGCTTTTCTTCTTCCAAGGGCGTTAATCGATTCCATATATTAATTTCAAATATTATATTTCTACAACTTTAGGGTTCTGGGCTTCATGTGGATGCTCGGCACCAGCATAAACATATAAATTCCTGAAAAGAGCTCTTCCGAGCCTGTTCTTCGGCAACATACCTCTTATAGCATTTTCCACCATCCAGATAGGATTCTTCTTCATCATCTTCTCGGCAACGGTAAATCTCTGGCCTCCGGGACGTCCGGTATGTCTAACATACTCCTTCGCGCTCCATTTGTTGCCGGTGAGGACTATTTTATCGGCATTAACGACGATCACGTTGTCTCCACAGTCTACATGAGGCGTGTAATTTGTTTTGTGTTTGCCCCTTAGCATTGAAGCAACAACAGTTGCCAAACGACCAAGTACAGCACCTTCAGCGTCGATAACTACCCACTCCTTGTTAACAGTCGCTCTGTTGGCCGATACTGTTTTGTAACTCAAAGTATCCACTTTATTTCTCTTTTTAGTTGATTCTCTTATACTTATTCCCCGTTCTTTTCAATTTTAGGGATTGCAAAGATACAACATATTTGGTTAAAAAAAAGATAATCGAATAATTTTTATCTTTTTGCGATAGTGCCGTAAAGATGCCTGGCCCAGTTTCGTGGAGTTATAACAATAACCATTTAAAATCCTATTTCGATCTATGAATTCCCATAAAAAAACATATCTTCGAAAAGTAATTCAAAAAAATGAACAGTCAAAAGATAGATCTCCGCGGAGAACAGCAAAAAACCCTCGAAACACCGAGGTATAAATATAGTTTTATGGCCAGGTTCTTCTTTTTCAGCCTCAATTTGGTGACCGGCAAAAATAACGACCTGCCAAAAGTCAAACTATTGGAAATGTTGGCCTCAATTCCTTATAGAGCGTGGGAAATCCGCCATTATCTGAAGCAAACCAGAAAATACAGGAACATTGGTAAGGTCAACGAATCAGCCGATATTATAAATTGGAGCCGTGAAGCACAAGACAACGAGTTTATGCACCTACTGGTGATCCACGAAAAGATGAGAGAGGACAATATCAGGGACAAATGGTATCTTTCGCCTTGTGTCGCTTTTCCCATGGTGCTGTTCTATCTCCTTTTATCGCGAATTTTCGCCTTTTGTAGCCAGAAAAGGGCGTTCCTGTTCAACGCTGAATTTGAGAATCACGCTGAACTCGTTTATGCGCGGCTTGTTGCCGACAACAGACAATGGGAAGATCAAAAGGTTACCAACCCTTTGGTAAAAATGTATGCCGATGTTGAGGTCTGGGCCGATGTGTTCCGTCGTATCAGTCTTGACGAACGCGACCATATGAACAACAGTTTCGGGTTTTGCGGAAAACCTGAACTGGTGGTTAAATATGATGGAATGCCCGAACCTTCCAATAATTCGCGTTCAATCAAAAATCATATAGCCAAAAATATATAGGCGTTTATCGGTTACAGATGAAGATATACTTTGAAATATTGGGATTATCCGAAAATGCCACGATCACTGATATTAAAAGAGCATATCGTCAACTGGCGAAGAGATATCATCCCGACATTAACCACTCCGAAGATGGCCAGGAGAAATTTATTGCCATAACCGAAGCATATGAAATCCTGACTAACAGGGATTTTCAACAAAAACCCGTAGAACCGGAACCTCCCGAACAGGATTCCCCGTCAACAAACTACAAGGCTTGGGAAGATTTCGAAAGGTTCAAGCGGGAAACGCGCGAAAAGGCGAAGCGCCAGGCCGAAATGAGGTACGAAGAGTTCAAGAGACAACATGAATCGTTTCAGGAGCGCGGGGTCAACGATGTGGCGTTACTTTTCAAGATATTTATAAGAATAGTGATTATTCCTATAATTGCTTTTCTTGTCGTTCTGCCGGTTTACATAGCTTTGAACAACGAGTGGACAACAATCTTCATTCTCTTTGTTACCTGGCCTTTCGCCGGAATCCTTGGATGGTTCGTATACGACAACCGAAAGGGATACTTTATGCCCGGCAAGTTTTATTACTCGTTCGAACGGATAAAAAAGATCTATACCGAGAAAAGTTCCTCCACCCAACAATGCTATTACTGTAAAACCGAAAAGGCCGATTCCAGGGCCTATAAGATAGAATTACTCCGGCCAAAAGATGTTAAGTTCGTAACGGGAGGCTTTCAGCAACATAGTGTAAGCTATGTAAACGAAAGTGTTGTCATATCTATACCCAGATCCCAAAAAGCGCTTATCGTTCATTCCCTCGTAACTGTGGGCAAAATCATATCCCTACTCCTCTTTTTGATATTCTCCAACATATCCAGCATTGTCTGGCGAACCATTTTTGGCCTTATTGCCGGCGGTCTTTTAGGCGGGTCCATACTGCTGGTCTCCCGGACACGCTCAAACAAAACCTATCTGTTTAATTACGGTACAATCGCCAGGATCATTGTATGGGTATTATCTATCATTCTGGTTTCCCAGTTTAATCTTTTCCCTTTTGATGTCTCAACTTCCGATTTCATCTATTTCGTGGTGACATCGATATTGATGTTCGACTGTCTGCTGATGCAACTGACAAACTATTTGCTGGGAGACCTCTCAAATCAAATACCCTTCAAACAATATGGGGAGTTGACAAATAAGCTTGACAAAGGTTATATCGAGTATAACGAAGTGCCGGTCGTATCTGTCGTTTTTCCGATTTTCAAATGGATATTTGGATAAAAAAATTAGTGCCTGATCCAAACCGCGGATATAATGATCTCCATTTCACCAAATTCTTGAAGTTTCATAAAATCGTTTTTTTACTGTCTTGACATGTAAAATCAAATTACTTTGTGATTTCGTTTTAACATCGAAAACATATATTTTGGTTCCAAATTTTTAAACCTATGAAAAACAGGTTACAATATCTTGAAATGGCTATCTCAATTGCCGAAGAAGGTATCAACAAAGGTTACGGCCCCTTTGGAGCCGTAATAGTGAAAGATGATAAAATTATCGCTAAGGCCGCTAACTGTGTCACCCTGAAAAACGATCCAACAGCCCATGCCGAAGTATTGGCGATTCGCGAAGCCGCCAACATACTGGGAAAACCTGATCTGGATGGTTGCGAGATTTATACCTCCTGCGAGCCTTGTCCAATGTGCCTTGGGGCGATTTATTGGGCCGGGATAAAAAAAGTTATATACGCCGCGGATCGTGTCGATGCCGCTGACGCGGGATTCAACGATAAATTTATTTATGACGAAATATTTCTCGATCCTATCGACAGAAACCTTGAATTCATGAAAATTAACCATCCAAAAGCATGGAACCCTTTTGAAACCTGGAAAAATTATGAGGGGAAAATCCCTTATTAGACTTTCCCCTCATTTATCTTGACCTATACGTTATCCCAAACCGGAAACTTTACATAATCTATTATTCTACGGTCGTCTCTTCTTCCCTGACATTCGCTGTCAAGGACTCCCTGATAATAGCCCTCAACTCGCGCTGCCTTTGATCAACCACATTCCATCTCTTTGGCTTATAATTGGTAGCGTACTGCGTTCTTGCCGGCAATACTTTAAGCTTGTTCTTTTTGTTGGTGAAGACATTTACACCCAACCTGAACGGAAGGGGGCTTTCGGTAAGCGACATATGATAGTCATATGTCATATCCAGATTATGCCTTCCTCCAAGTATTCCCTGGTATCTTCCCATTGTCACCATCAGCGGATAAACATCCACCTCCTCACGGAACACGGTAATCTCGGCATTGATGCTGTCTATCTTGTTTTCGGTCTTTCTGCCCATTAATGTCCATCTCCTTATCTTTTTGAATATGGTGCTGTCCATAACCACCAGATCTTCTCCTTTTATTGATGCGGCTCCCCGGAGTGTCGACAATTTGGGATTATATCCGGCATCCAGATAGGTCTCTATGGCCATATGGAACTCTCCATTTCCGTGGAATACCTTTAACATTGGCATTACAGTATCGATATCTGGTATCATCTTGACCAATTCCTCTATCCGCACATCGAGCATATGGTAGTCGAGCCCCACAAACAGGTGGTTTTTCCTTGGGGAACGGTACATTGCCGTCATCTGCAGGCGTGTAGCCTTGGAGACAAACCCCATCTCCTCAAGAACCAAGACACCGTCTTTAACATATAATTTTCCCCCAAGATTGCTCACTGTCTGTTCTCCCACCAATGCCGTGTTGATTTTTGTGTTCAGCACCAGATCCACGCCCATCGGAACCATAAATGGGTTCGCCTCTTCCAGGCTTGTGTCGGCTATCTCCTCCTCAACAACCAGGGAATCCTCTGTTACGCCGAACCCGCTTACCATATCCATGAAATAGTTGACATCGGTAACGCCAGAGGTAAAATCGAGCTCCCCTTGCAGTAAACCCTCATCATCCATATATTCAACTATATTGTTGATCGTACCTGTAAGCCTGAAATCGGATGGACCGATATTAAAACTTCCTTCATTGATCAGGATACGCTCCTTGTTCATATCAAAAATGACCACGGGGATGGCAATATTCTCATTTATATCGGGAACATACACGTTGGCCTCGTTCATGTTCAGGCTAACTACCGGATTCCATTGTGAAAGAATGTTCCTGGCCAGGGAATCCTGTTCCACGCCGGCCGACAATCTTACCATACCTGTATTCACCGAATAGTCGCCCGCCGATGCGTTGAGCGATGAGTTTTGATAATTTATTGAGGCCTTTATCTGCCCTTTATCCATAGGAGTGCCCGACATTGCCAGGGTAACGCCCGGTTGGTTGATGTTCACATGAATAGTATCCATTGAACCCTCCAGCGATCGCATGGCAAAAGTACCTTCAACTGTAGGCATAGCGGCAGTATCGATCATATCCATAACCACCTTTACATTTCCGTCAAGGCCGCTCAAATTGCCGGCAATATCTTCCATGGAGCCATTAACGCTTTCCAACCCCATTTTAACTACCGCCGTAAGAGATGTGGTGTCGGCTATGATATTCGACACATCAGCTATCACTGATACCCCTCTCAGAGCGGCTTCAATATCACCGGTCATCCTGACATCTATTCCCTCGCAATCGTACAGCTTAACCTTAACAAGGGTCGCCTCCGGATTGCCGCTGGGTATGGTAAAATCTACTTTCATATCACTGCTGTTGGCATTGATTGTCGTGTCCATTACCGCTATCAAATCCTTGATACCCAAAGAACCCGATATACTCATCGCCTCAAAATCCATCCTCTCAAGCTGCGACATGGATAGGCGCGCCTTCACAGGACCTGTAACCCTTCCATCTACACTCATACCCTCCGGAACAAAATCTTTGAAGTCCGATAACAGCAGATCCAGATTCCCGGCTATATTTATCTTCATATTATCGCCCAAAACCTCGTTGACCCTTCCCGAAGCCTCCACATACGAACTGCCTGTCCGTAACGAGACCTTATTGATATTCGCGTACGATGCCTTTTCGTTGTTCATATCGACATAAGCGTCGATATCCCCGTTTATACCATAAAAGCCGATAGGCAGTTCGCTATAACTGAAATCCATTTTTTCAGCCAACAGGTTGGCCTCGACAACCGGCATCAAAGAGTCGTTAAAAATACCTTTAACGTTGCCGCTCATAACAACGAAACCATCAACCTCCATACCCTCCAACATCGATGTGTACGATGCGGGCACCATAGCCAACAGGTCGCTTATCGCCAACTTGTCGACACCGAAAAGGATATCCATCACTATGTTGTCATTCTCCTCCATCACAACATTGCCCGAAAGTCCCAGCCCAATCTTTTCAATGGCCAGCCTGGCATCGTTTATATCAAAAGACATTTTATCCAGGTCGGCTACCAACGGTATTGAAACCCGCAAAGGAGCCCCGGCAAGCAGATACTCGCCGTCCATACCGACCCATACCTCGGAGGTTTTCAGTTTTAAATCGACATCGGCCTTCTCCTCAAAATAACCCAATATAATATCACTGGAAATATCCTTCACCTTCACCGTCATAACGGAGGCGGTATCAAGTTCCATAGTGGCGGTTATCTCATCTGAACCAAAATTTATCTTTCCATCCGCTTTTTTGTCCTTATAGTTCAGTCCCGCCTCGGCGTTTATCGCCCTTACCGCCGCTTTCATCCCCGAGGGAAGATCCAAATATGTGAGGTTAATCTCGTAAAAACCGGCTTTGTCCATGTTCAACGAGGCGAACGGGAACTCCGTTTCAACCTCCTCCTCTTCGGACTCATCCGACTCCGGCAGATTGAAAACATCAAGGTTCGTTACCCCGTCTTCACCAAAAAAGGCGTTGGTCGTCAGCCCTCTGGCCCATAGTTTGTCAACAATTATCTCATTGTTTTTCCATAATGCCTTCGCATCAATGGAGGCCACCATCTCGTTCATATAGAGAAGTGTGTCGGATTGTGCCCCCTCAACTGGATTGAGTATCAGCAGATGTGAGATTTTTATGCCGAATTTGGGAAAGGTTTTGAAGAAAGCGAGGTCAACCTCCCCAATTTCATGTTGAGAGGTGATATATTTATCTGCCTGTTTCCTGACTATTGGAGTGAGCCTGGCCGGGGTGAACACCAACCAGATCGCGACAAGAAATACTATCACCGATAATCCCAATAACGAGAGAAGGGTGATACCAAAAATCTTCAAAAATTTTTTCATAAAATATTATTTGATTTTATTGGCCTTTTGTGTCCAAATATGTTGATAGCTAAATTGATATACATTGGAGCCGACATATGTTGTTCCTCTTGGTCCGGCTTAACCGACCTGTTGTTCAGTTGGTTTTTGAATATGAGAAGATTTTGCCGGTATAATCCTCAAATTTAAGATCGGTGGCGGTCAATGTTTTCATAGTATAGGCTTTTGGGACCGCGGTTCCCCCCATTTCCATAATATGGATAATTGTGAAGTCAGCCCCTTCAAGCGACCATGTGAACTCCTGGGCTTCATCCTCCGTAACTTCTTCTGTCGCCCACCAGGTGACACCGGTACCGCCCAAATCAAAACGATAATATTCTTCAATGCCTTCACGATATGTATCGACCCATTTGCCATATAACAATGACTCATCAAAATCCGCGATAGGGGTACATGACGGAAAGCTGAGGGCTAAAACAAGGGCCGCCGAAAAAAAGAGTAAATATCTCCTCATAATTCAGTTTTTTTATCTATGGCTATCCAAAACTATGCCAAATTAGTGTCCACAAAGTTAATCAATCTGTCTGATAGTTGCGGAACTTTGTGTTATTTTTCATCAATTTTAATAGTAATAAAATCTTAACTCTTTCTTAAAATAGGAGCAAATTGGGCGGAGTTATAAATTTTTTGCCGTTCTTTGCCGTTTATTGATAACTTGACCGTTTATGAACCCCACCGGCAA